>JAQQAM010000264.1 GCA_028532905.1 Spirochaetales bacterium | reverse complement strand
GAGAAACCGGATGAGCGCCTACTATTCTCTGCCCATGTTTGAATCGAGCAGTGCGCAGCGCCTGCGCCTGCTGGCGGCCACCTGTTCGGGCTGCGGAACCCTGTTTTACCCGCAGCGCACCCGCTGCACCCAGTGCGGCGGCACCCACTTTACCGAGGCTCCGCTGTCGGGCCTCCAGTTTTACTCCGGCCCAGGGGGTGGGGGGAGACTTTTATCTGTCCCGTAAAATTACGGAAAACGACTGGGTTATTATGCTCTGTGATGTGTCCGGTAAGGGGGTTGCCGCCTCCATCGTGACAGCCATGCTCTACGGTATTACCAGAACCTACGATTTTAAGAAGGGGCTGAAGGCCTTTGTGAAAGACCTGAATGCCCTCATTTTCGAAACCTTCGGAGGAGACCGTTTCCTGACGGGGATCTTTATGCTCTTCAACGAAGAGACCGGAAAAATGATTATTCTGGATATGGGGCATTCCTACCTGAGTCTGATCCGGGAAGGGCGTCTGGTAAAAATCTCCTCCGATGTGGATAACCTGCCCATCGGCATCAGCGAAGACCTGACGCCCCGTGCCGGTGTGATGACCCTGGAATACGGGGATATTATAATGACCGTAACCGACGGTCTTGTGGAACAGAAGAATGGGAAGGGCGAGTTCTATGAGATGGAGCGGATGCAGCATATTGTGAAGGTGAACAGTGACTGTGCCCTGGAGGATATCCGGGATACGGTGCTGGCAGACTTTGAACACTTCAGAGAAGAGACACCCTATCATGATGATATGACCTTCCTGCTGATCCGCTATCCTCATCCTGAAGAAGACGATTTTTAGGCTGTATACTCTCTTCTTACGGCAAAGGTGTTTCCCTTGTCGGAGATAACAACCCCTTTGTTCCAGAATTCCACAGCAGCCATCAGGGCATTGCCTCCGTCTGCTTCGGTGCTGTTTTCAGTCCGGTAGGAGAGGTAATCCATCATGGTATCGAAATCTTTCTCCGCAAAGGCTTTCATCTTTTTTTCATAAAAGCGGTTCCAGTGATCCACATTTCTGAATCCCGAGCCTTCGTCCTTCACAATCACATGGGCATGATCACTGCCGAAGGAGAACCAGACCTTGATTTTCTTGTTGGGATCATTCTTGTTTCCGTGACGGACGGCGTTTTTAATAATCTCGCTGACCTGCTGCTCCAGCAGATTCACTTCTCTGATTTCAGCAGGAGCCTTCTGAAGAATCAGCTGGCTCAGGCGCCGGACCCTGCGGAGGTCCAGATTGAATTCCTTGTGATACATCCCTTCGGTGGACAGGAGAGGGTGTCCGCTGTCCCGGACAATCCCCTTGATTTCGTATTTGGCTTTTTCCTGTTCCGCCTGTACTTCAACAATCAGATTGCCCAAAGCCTCATCCAGGGTATCTGTAATCACAAGAAAACCGCTGAGTTTTGTGAAATTGATAACCGAGTAGACCGATTGCTGCAGACGGCAGAGGATCAGACTGCCCCTGCTTTTTCTCAAGGTTGTCAGCAGGGATATAAGAACACCTATTCCGCTGGAATCAATATAGCTGAGTTCGCTGCATTCCAGGATAATCTGCCTGATTCCCTCATCCAGGGATTCTCTGACCCTGTCTTTGACTTCCCCTGAGCAGTAGAGATCCATCTCTCCGGTAAGGTAGTAGACAGATACAGAACCTTGATCTTCTCTTCTTATTTCCATTTTGAACTCCAGATAGGTCCCCGGACTGAATGGGACGTCCGGTTCTCACACTCGGGAGAATAATGAAGAGTCAATGTCAGATTTCAATGAGAATCCTGTTAATTCATATGTCCTTCGATCTGGAGGGAAAGGCCCTCAAGGCTCTCTTTAATCTGCCCGGTTCCCTTTTTGAATCGTTCTTTTTTAGGAAGACCGGCTCCCATGTCCGAAAAATCGAGGGGGTCTCCGGTCAGGAGCAGAGCCCGGCGCAGAACGGGAGTATACCGGCTGCCGATATCTCCGCCGGAAAAGCGGTTGACCACATCCAGAATGGTCAGGGCATATTCACAATGCCTGTTGTTCAGGGGGACATCATCAATATAGGAGGTATGGACATACTCCAGCACATCCACAATCTGGGAACAGCGGATATACAGAGCTGCCTTTATACAGTCATAATCCGACCGGCTGCGCTCCCAGGTATTGTACCCGGCAGGGTCGCGGTTCTCGGGATACCGGGTATCCACACCCCTGTAGCGTATTCTGAAAATCCGGTCCAGTATGGTTCCGGATTTCCTGATTCCGGCGGTCTTTTCTGCCTCCTTCAGAATGGCTTCATTCAGGGCGGCGATTCTGCTGTCGGCATCTGCCTTTCCTGTTTGCGGGGCACCGTGAAGGAAACTCTCTTCCAGAAGTGTCAGTGTTTTCTCTGTCATTTCCATCAGAAGGGAATAGGGGCTGTTTTCTGTAAACTCACTCAGGGGAAGACCGGTCATCTTTATCCATTTTTTTCTGACCTTCTGAAGGACCCGGGTCCTGTTTGTTCCATAGTCATAGGCCAGAGCCACGGGCATCAGTTTGACCGGTCCCTGTTCAGCCGCCCATTCGGCCATATGCATAATGCCGCTTTCCAGGTCAAAGGTATGGTGGGCATGATAGGTGACCTGCCCTTCAGGAGCCAGTGCCATGGGGAAGCGGTTCTCCTTCAGAGCCTTTCTGATATCGTCGATGGACTCCCGGCAGAGCCCTCTGTTGATCACCGGGATATGCCCCAGTCTGGGGAATATCCAGCCTGCCAGAGCCCCTGCCCAGTTGGGGACATCCTTTCCGTAGAGGAAAAAGGCATGGGGCCTTCGGTCATAGCGGATACCCATTCTGCGGCCCTTCCGGGGAGCCAGGGTATTTACAGCATAGAGCAGGCTGGGGGCATCGGCCTTATCTGCATGGCGGAAGAGGATGATCAGTCTGTTTTTTCCCTCCTGCTGTTCCCTCAATGCCCGGCAGAAAGGTTCGGGGTTGCAGAGCGTTACGTTTGACAGTTTTTCTCCCATTCTGATATAGATCCCTTTGGCTGCGTTCATAATGCCGGCGGCCAGGGGGGAAAAGCGGGGAGGGAAGTAGCCTTTGTTCAGCCGGGCTCTCTGGATCTGAATCTTTTTCAAAGAGCTCCGGCCTCCCCTTTGATCATCCGGTCGTAATACTCTCTTGATATGGGGAAACTCATGAGAATCAGCACTCCTGTAATATAAAACAGGGCGGGAAAGGGACCGCAGACCAGCTTGATGCCCATAATCGAACGGGAGGACTGCACAGCATCGGGCACATAGTCAAAGAGACTCAGTATCCAGCCGTTGAGAGCCAGAGCCAGTGCCTGGCCGATTTTGCTGCCGAAGGTCCATAAACTGGAGAATACCCCCTCCCGTCTGATACCACCATGATGAACCGAATCGTACTCCACAATATCGGGGAGGATGGCATGGGGCATCACATAGTGGGTGGAAAGGCCGATTCCGGCAATTGTTATGATAATGACGGCAGTCATTGAAGACCAGTTGCCCCCGCTGTAGGAGAAAAGAAGTACACCGGCTGTCATGATGAGCATCCCAATGTTATAGCAGTTTTTCTTTCCGATCCTGCCTGAGATTCTCACCCACAGGGGAATGAACAGCAGACTGGCTGTGAGAAGACCGACCAGAGCGAGCTGAAAGAGCCCTTCGTTACCGAAAATATACTTGAAGTAGTAGACCAGGGCTCCCTGAATCATACTGGTTCCGGCAATGAACAGGGTCCAGGGAATCAGAGCCTGGAGGAATACTTTCATTCCCAGAGCTTCCACATAGGTTTTAAAGAACCCCCTGCCTTTCACGTCTTCTCTGCTGTGAGCCGGTTCTCTGACAGCCCAGACTGTTATCAGGGCGGTTGCCGCCATTACGGCACCCAGTGCCGATGCCAGAATTGCCCAGCCTCTCTCCGGATCGGGAAAAAGTCCCAGCAGAGGCATCACAGCACCGGCCCCCACAAAGGTTCCCAGAACGGCAAAACTCATTCTGTAGGCTGTGAGCAGGGTTCTGTCGTCATAACTCCGGCTCAGTTCCGGAAGAAGGGCGGCATAGGGAATATTCACCAGGGTGTAGGCGGTACTCAAAAGGCAGAAATAGACGGTGGCCAGAACGAATAACCTGGTCTGGCTTCCTCCGGCATCAATGGAAAACAGCAGATACATACTGATCAGGCTCAACACAGAGCCGGCGATGATATAGGGCCGGCGCCGGCCCAGGGGCGTAATGGTTCTGTCTGAAGCAAAGCCGGTTACCGGATCGGTCACCGCATCCCAGATCTTTCCGATCATCAGGGTGGTTCCGGCCAAAGCCGCGGACAGACCCAGCACATCGGTCAGAAAGTAGAGAAGGTAGAACCCGATAAAAGTGAAATAAAGATTTCCTCCGAGATCTCCGATCCCGAATCCCAGTCTGGTTTTCATTGACAGTTTCGACATGGTTGTTATTGTAAATGATAAAGCCGGGATTGCATATTTTTTTATGCCGGTTCTTCCATAAGCCTGACCGCAGTCTGCTGCTCGTCAGGGGGAATTATTGAAAATCAAACTCCTCGGTCCACCCCTGTCTTTCGGCAAAAAGAGCCATTTCTTCCATCAGTTCAGGATTGTCTTCCATATAGGTGGTGACAATTTGTTCCAGCTGCTTCTGTTCATCAGGACTCAGGGACAGGTAGTACTCGTAACAGGATGTGAACAGCTGCATCACAGAGGGGGCGGCGTTGTAGCTGAACAGACTTTCCATGGTGTCCGCATCTGTTAACAGGGGTATGGTCTTGAGAATGGTTTCCTTTTCACCGCTGCTCAGGGATTCGGGAACGGGCTTCTCCGCTTTTTTGACGGTTGCCCTCTGATTTTCCTCCACCAGAGACAATCCGCCCTCTGTTTCCATGGCAACCGCACCCATCAGTACAGAGAGTTCCACTTTTCCGTCATAAAGGATGACAAAGTCTGTTCCCCTGACTCCCATAGTGGTCATACCGGCTTCCACTGAGAAAATATCCTCTTCATTATCCAGACTGTTCACCACAGCTCTGATCTTTCCTCCTGCCAGATCCAGCCGGTTCTCTTCAGTCATTCCGGTCTGACGGGCTGAATGGATGACCACTTCCGTCTTTTCCAGCAGCTTCAGAACAGATCTTCCGGGAAGGATGATTTCGGCATAAGAGTCAGCCCCGGTGCTGAGAGTGGAGCCCTCTTCAAGGGTTTCTCCAAAATCAGGATGATGCGCTTCTCCCTGGTGGGTGGAAACAACATCTCCCTCCATATAGCTGAGGACCGCCGAGGGGTCTCTCGGCTTCTGCTCTGCCATCTCCTGTATCAGGGAGGTTGCGGTTTCCAGATTGTCTGTGTCCCCGGATTTCAGGCTGCTTATTATCTCATCTTTCAGTCCGGGAGCCGTTTTTGCCAGAATTAAGGCCAGTTCCTGTATGTCGCTGTTCAGTTCGGGACTCAGTGTTATGGCTATGCTGATTTTCCCGTCCAGTATCTGGAGGTTGTTCATTCTGGAGCCGGGACTGATATCATTCATCATCTCTTCCAGGCTGATCATCGCTGTCATGGTTTCCAGATTGAAGTCGGCCTCCTTTCCTTTCAACAGGTTCTCCGTGTTGAGAGAAGACTTCAGGGCCTGGATTTTTGAGAGCAGCTTTACGGGCAGAGGGAGGCGTCCCACTTTTATGGATTCCAGTTGAATTTGAAGCTCCTGACTGCTGATCAGAGAGGCTGAAAGAGTGGATTCCACAGCCCCCTTAATGGTTTTGTCCTTTGAGGAGAGAGGATTCGTGATCACTGCCCCCGCCAGGAGAGTGGCCTTGCCATTTTTCAGGGTCACATCACTGCCTGCCATCTGGAAATCAGGATTCTCTTCATTCACCAGCTTCATGGCATCATCAATCCGCCTTTCCAGCCAGTCCTCCGTGAGGATTATACTGCTGTGATTGATTCCCAGTCCGGCACTATTGTCTGGAGCAGGAGCTGTGATGCTGTTCCATTGGGAAGTCCCCGGCTGAATCAGAATGATAAGAGAGACAGGGATCGCGATAATAATCAGGATAATAACAAGGACAATCAGTCCTGCTTTTGATTTATGTTCTTTGGCCATGAGGTCATTGTAATTGTTTTATTAAGAGAATAAAAGTTTATTAATGAAAAAGATGAACCCTTTATCTACACAGGAACTGTTTCCGTATAGGCTGACCAACTCGCATCAGGGGTTGACGGGTTCATTTCACTGGAAGAAATATGGAGAAGGTTGTTCCCTTCTGTAAGTCGGTTGTAAAGCTGACCTTGCCGCCCAGGATCTTTTCACCAAAAAGCTTCATGCCGAAGGTTCCCAGTCCTCTGCCGTTTTCCGACTTGGTGCTGAAGTTCTTCTGAAAAACCCGCAGGGCAACCTTTTCCGGAATATGCTGCCTGTTCCAGACTGAGAACAGAATGCCCTCTTCTTTTTCTGCAGCTGTCAGGCGGACTGTATCCCCTTTTTCCGAGGCTTCAAAGGCATTGGTCATCATATTGGTCAGTACCCGTAACAGGAGAGTGCTGTTGGTAAACAAAGGCTTGTCGTCTCCCTCTCTTACCAGCTGGAGGGTCTTGCCTTTACTGCCGGGATGGGTTTCGAAAAGGCTTTCCAGAGAATTGCATACTTCGGATACCCTGTATTCATCCCGTCTGGTCAGATCTTCGTATCCCTTGTTGTCACAGAGCAGTCTGTGAACCGAGACCTCTTCCACAAGTCTTTTAATAACCTTGTTCAGCAGATAGGCTTCGTGGCTCTTCTCATCCACATTGTTTTTCAGCTTGAGCATCTCTGAACTGCCCATGACAGAGCTGATAACATTGTTGATATCGTGGAAGAATGATCGTTCCATTGCCTGCCAGCGTTCTTCGGCACTGATATCCCGGAGAAACAGAAGAAGAAAATCCTTATCATCGATCTTCAGGGGACAGGCTCTCACCGAGAAACTGAGATCCACCATCTGTCCATTATCCTTTTTCTCAATATAGCATTTTTCTTCACTGATCTTTCCGGTATCCAGACTGCTGACCATGGCGATGACCGCTCCGCAGGTGAGGCAGTATTTGCTGGTACCGCAGCCTCCGTCCATAAGATCTGCATGGGGGCAATCCAGAGCTTCTCCCAGCCTTTTGCCCAGGATGCAGCGGATGTCCGGTATCCCGAGAGATTCCAGCAGGGTGGAGTTGGCCGTGATAATCTGTCTGCTGCTGTTGAGTACGGCCAGCAGCCCGCCAACGGATGTAAGAATCGAGTCGATCACCGGATTGTGTGTGATATTTTCTAGATCTGCACTGACTTGTTCACTGCTTTCTCTTTCGGCGGGTGCAAAATAACTGGAAACAGAATCCGTCATTAAGGACTTCCTTTTTATCCCTGGGCTGATTTAAGAATACTGGAAGCCCTGTATACTTGTAAAGTCAATATTAAGCAGCAACATGGTTTAGAGTGTGAATCTGTGTAAATGAACATGAATTTATCAATGATGAACGGGTTTTTATGTTACTCTTTAATTAAGAGGTGACAAATGGAAAAGGTAAAAACTGAAAAATTATCTCGAAATGCTCTGTCCGTACTGTTCAGTAATCTGGCCAAAGCGTCTGAGAAACAGCAGAAATATGAGCTTCAGGAGTCATGGTCCCGGTTATCGGAAAATTACAGGGAATCCACTGGGGATGCAGATTTTCCGGATATCCGGGAGGAGCTGGTCCGCAGCCTGGCTGAGGATTATCCGGAAATCAGGAAGAAGGCTCAGAGCCTGTCCGACCGGGGTGTCCTGAGAGCTCTTGTCTGGGGAGAGAAGGTCACAACCATCCAGAAAAGTCTGATTGACCGTTACCTGTCCAAGGGGGAATCCCTTCTGGAAGGGAAGGATATTTTTATCTGTGAAGCCTGTGGATTTCTGTACGCCGGTACGGAGACACCGGCACTCTGTCCGGTTTGCAAGGCTCCATCTTCCCGGTTTTCAAAAATACAGGTCCCGGCGAAATAAATCTAAAGGAGAATCAGGATGTATGCTTCACGAAATATCAGTTTATGTACGAAAGATTGTCTGTGTCTGTTTGTCTGCCCCACCGGAGCAACAGATACGGAAAACGGACAGATTGACAGGGAAAAGTGTATTGACGGATGTCGTAAATGTGTGGACGCCTGTCCTTCCCATGCCATTTCTCTTGTATTTGAAGAGTATCCGGAACCAATACCCGGTGATGCGGATTTGAGCGGCATGATGCTGGGACTGCTGCAGAAAAAGAGTTCCCTGGAAGCCGCCGCTTCGGCTCTCGCCGGAGAAAAAACCGATCCGGGAGCGGTCAAACTGGCTGAAGCTCTGAGACGGTCCTTCCGGATAGTCGGAGAAGACTGTGCCAGAGAAGCCGGATTCCTTCTGCCTCAGTGCGACCCGGTACGCAAACTGAAAGAGGTTCTGGACCTGACGGATATTGGTGAATAGGAATTTCTTTTCTAAAAAGATTCCCCGGATTATACTTGTTTTATGCTTACTGACAGATTACTGATTCAGATTGTTATGGCTCTGGTTGAGCAGACCGGGCTGAATATTATTGTGGCTCTTCTGCTGTCCAGACTTCCTATGTTCACTAAAATGATCCGCAGCAGAAACAGGAATCCTCTGGATCTTCTGTTTCCGGTGATTGTACTCGGACTCCTTGGAATGGTCGGAACCTACACAGGGGTTCCCGTTCAGGGGGCCCTGGCCAATGCCAGAATGGTTCCTGTTTTTATAGGAGGTCTTCTGGGAGGACCGGTTGTGGGAATCCTCTCGGGTCTTATTGCCGGTTTCCACCGCTGGGGGATTGATATTGGAGGCTTTACAGCCCTTTCCTGTATGATTTCGACCATTCTGGAAGGAGCTCTGGCCGGTTTCCTGAGCCCCTATTTTTACCGTTCCAGCCGGAAACCTCTTTTTGCAATGGCCGCCGCGGGGGTGGCGGAGCTGATGCAGATGGCCATTATCCTGATGACCGCCAGACCCTTTGAAGCCGCATTGGATCTGGTTATGGTGATTATGGGCCCCATGGTCATTGCCAACGCCGTAGGCTGTGCCCTGATTATACTTGTGTTTGAGAACCTGTTCAGTGAAGGGGAACGGATGGCCGCCAGGCAATCCCAGCAGGTTCTGCGGATTGCAGACCAGAGCCTTTCTCTATTCCGGAAGGGACTCAGTCCGGAAACAGCTGCTGCCGCCGCTGAGATAATCCGAAAGGAGATGTCCCTTATCGCCGTAGCCATAACCGACCGGGACAGTGTTCTGGTTCATTCGGGAGCCGGTGATGATCACCACAGCCAGTCCAGTACCATCCTGACAAAACTCACCAGAGTGGCTTTGAAAACCGGAACCCTCCAGACGGCCATGACCAGTGAGGAGATCGGCTGTTATCATGACAACTGCCGTCTCAAATCGGCGGTTATTGCCCCCCTGATGCGGGGAGATGAATGCATTGGAACTCTTAAACTCTACAAGGGGGTGGAGAACGGAATCAATCAGGCGGATATTGAGACCGCCAGGGGACTGGCGGTTCTGATCTCATCCCAGCTGGAACTCAGCCGGCTGGAGGAGCAGGAACAGCTGCTGCGGAAGGCCCGGATGCGGGCGCTTCAGGCGCAGATCAATCCCCATTTTCTGTTTAACGCCATCAATACGATTGTTTCCCTGATCAGGACCGATCCCGATAAGGGGAGGGAGCTTCTGGTTCATCTGGGTACCTTTTACAGAAACAATCTGCAGTCCGGAGACAGTTCTGTGTCTCTGGAAACCGAAATCAGGCATATCCAGGCCTATCTTGAAATAGAGCAGGCCCGGTTCGGGGACCGGCTGAAGGTGGTCTATGAGATACAGGAGGGACTCTCTGTCGATCTGCCTCCTCTTCTGCTTCAGCCTCTGGTGGAAAACGCGGTGATTCATGGAATCCAGCCCTGTCCCGAAGGCGGTGTTGTCACAATCAAGGCAGAGTCCTCTCCCGAAGGAGTCATCCTCTCTGTACATGACAGTGGTGCAGGAATCAAGGACAAGGCTTTCTGCAGTGATGAAGAGGATGGGGCATCCAAATCGGTGGGAACGGCCAATATCAGGCAGAGGCTTCTGAATATGTACGGTCCCTCTGCCGATCTGCAGCTCAGCTGTGAAGAAGGAATAGGGACTACCGCTCGAATTTTTATTCCCCGTAATGGAGAACCCGCATGATCCGGACCCTGATTGCTGATGATGAAAAACCAGCCAGAGACGAGCTGCGCTGGCTTCTTGAAAAAGAAAAGGATATAGAGGTGTGCGGTGAAGCGGCCAACGGCATGGAGGTTCTGGAACAGGTGGAGCAGGATCATCCGGATCTTATACTTCTGGATATTCAGATGCCCGGCATGAGCGGTCTTGAGACCGCCGCCCAGCTTATGAGCCTTCCCCGGTTTCCTCAGATCATTTTTGTAACAGCCTATGATCAGTTTGCCATTGAAGCCTTTGATGTGAACGCGGTGGACTATCTTCTGAAGCCCGTGGAACAGAGCCGTCTGGACAGAGCTCTGAACCGTATCCGCAACAGACTGAACAGTGATGATCAGGATCTGGAAAAGAGAATCCTCAATCTCCTGAAACCCCTGAAAGCAGAACAGGGAAAGGCACAGGCATTCCGGAAACTGACCGTGTACGAAGAGGATCATTTTGTACCATTGGATTTTGCCGATATCGTCATGGTTGCTGCCGACGGCCGTCAGTCTCTGGTCTATGCCGGGAACAGGTCATACTCCTATAGAACCGGTTTGAGAGAACTGGAAACCCTGCTTCAGGAAGCCTCTCTGTTCAAGTGCCACAGAAGCTTCAGTATCAATCCCCGGTTCATAGAGCGCATAGAGCCCTGGTTCAACAGCTCCTATAAAATTAAAATGAAAGGGGTGGATGAGCTGATTCCCGTCAGCCGCTCCTATACTTCCGAACTGAAAAAACTCCTCAATATGGACTGATTTTCAAGGTTTTAATCAGAAAACATACTCATTAATAATGATTGAGCGGTTACTCATGTATAAAATACTGCCATTCATTCCGATCCGCTGTCAGACCCCCCGTTTAATGGACTAAATGATCCCAGTTTCTTTAATCAACTTAAAGGCCGGCTGCAGAATGGACTGCGGACGGTTAAAGCAAAGGAGTCATTTGATGATCAGTTTTTTACTTTGTCTGGCAGCCCTGATTGCCGGTTACTTTGTTTATGGTAAGGTAGTGGAGAAGATTTTCGGTATCGATCCCGATAGAAAAACACCCGCCTATGCCCAGCAGGACGGAGTTGACTTCGTTCCCCTTAAACCCTGGAGAATCTTTCTGATTCAGGTTCTCAATATTGCGGGTCTGGGACCCATCTACGGTGCCGTTATGGGTGCCCTTTTCGGAACAGCTTCCTTTCTGTGGATCGTTCTGGGATGTATCTTCGCCGGTGCGGTGCATGACTTTTTCTCCGGAATGATGAGTATCCGCCACGATGGTAAGAGTATCTCCGAAATCACCGGCCAGTATCTGGGCGGCGGAATGAGACAGGTTATGAGAGTCTTCTCAGTTGTTCTTCTGATTCTTGTAGGTACTGTATTTATGGCCGGTCCTGCGGGTATCCTGGCGAACCTCGGCCTGACAGGCATTTTTGCCAACAAATGGTTCTGGCTGGCTCTGATTCTGGTCTACTACTTTGTAGCCACCATCCTCCCCATCGATAAGATTATTGCCAGACTCTACCCCGTATTCGGTGTTGTTCTGCTGATCATGGCCGTGGGAGTCGGTGCCATGCTGTTTATCGGCGGATACTCCATCCCCGAAATCAGCCTGACCAATGTTCACCCCAAGGGTCTCTCCTTCTTCCCCATGCTGTTTATCACAATTGCCTGTGGTGCCATCAGCGGTTTTCATGCCACCCAGTCTCCCATTATGGCCCGCTGTCTCCCCAATGAAAGAATGGGCCGTCCCGTATTCTACGGTGCCATGATTGCTGAAGGTATTATCGCTCTGATCTGGGCCGCGGCTTCTGTTACCTTCTTCGGCGGCATTGAAGGTCTGGCAGCTACTGTCGGACAGGGCGGTGCCGGTCTTGTTGTTAAAGAGATTTCTGTAGGTCTTCTGGGAACCGTCGGCGGTCTTCTGGCCATGCTGGGTGTTGTGGCCTGTCCCATCAGCTCCGGTGATACGGCATTCCGTTCAGCCCGTCTGACCATTGCCGATTCCATGAATATGAAACAGGACAACATCATGAACAGACTGATGGTTGCCATTCCTCTGTTCGCCATCGGGTTCGTTCTGAACTTTGTAGACTTCTCCATCATCTGGAGATACTTTGCCTGGTCTAACCAGACTCTGGCCACCATCGTTCTGTGGACCGCAGCGGTTTATCTGCTGAAATCCGGCAAGTTCCACTGGATTGCTACTATTCCCGCAACATTCATGTCTGCGGTTGTAACCACCTACATTCTCCAGGCTCCCGAAGGATTCAAACTGTCTCCTTCCATTTCACAGCCCGTGGGAATCGTGATTGCCGTTGTGCTTTTCGCTGTATTTATCGTTTTTTCACAGAAGAATAAATCTGCTGAGGCAGCCCCCGCCGCCAGCTGAGCTTTATCTTCTTAACTGTGTGTCCGGCCGGAGGTCCTGAGGGATCTCCGGTTTTTTTATTAATGGGTATACTGCGGCAGGGACTTGCTGTCAGTGGGAGATCCTGTTCGTGTCGCGGTATCCAGCAGATACTTCAAAGTTCAAGACTCCAGTCCTCTTCTCCCAGAGGGCTTACAATATCCTCTTCGGCAATCAGAGTATCTGCCAGAAGCCCGGGACTATTTCCATTCCTGATTGTATCCGGGTAGGGGAGGACTCTGGCAATAGGTTTTCCTCCTGATTTTCTGTCCTCAAATAGTGTCATCAGGGTCTTTTTTCAGGGTTTTCCGGATTTCAGGAAGTAAAATGAACTTATTTTTGAAATTTCATTATTCTGAATTTGACAATAGTGTGTATGACACAGTATAGTGCAGATATGGATATCGTTAGTGAAAAGGTTTCAGGACGCTTTATGGCTGACCTGAAACGGGGCGCCCTGGCTCTGGCTGTTATGAGCCGCCTGAGGGAAGAGCATTACGGCTATTCCCTTATCCGGGAGCTGGAAGAGCAGGGCTATTCACTTTCTCAGGACACTCTGTACCCCCTTCTCAGGCGCTGGGAGGAGCAGGAAATTGTGGAAAGTGAATGGAAAATGGAAGAGGCCCGTCCCCGGCGCTACTACAGATTGAGCTCAAAAGGGCTGGCTCTATATGAACTGATCAAGGCTGAATGGCTGAAGACGGACGAAACCGTCAGGAGGTTGATCAAATGAAATTGTCTGTACAGGCGGAAAGCTGGCTGTTCCGCTACGAACGGGCTTTGTCCCGTCACCTCCCCCTGAAGGGGAGAAAGGATATTCAGGAGGAGATCCGGTCCCATATGCTGGATGATCTGGAAGACCGATTTGGCACTCAGGAAGTGGATGAGGATCTGATGAAGGAGTATCTGCAGAAGCAGGGGGCTCCCCGCTGCAAGGCTGCCGCCTACAAGAGTGATCCTTTTCCCCTGAATGAAGAGCTTTTCTCTTTCTTCAAGCTTATGAGCAGCATTGTTCTGATTGTGGTGGGGGTTGTCCTTTTAATCACCCAGGCCGTCAGTCTGGGAATGAACGGTGTCACAGCATCTGGTGTTCTGAAGGTTTTCGGTACACTCTTCTCTGCTCTGACTTCGACTCTGGGGTCCATTGTTATTGTCTTTATGATTCTGGGTAAATTCCTGCCGGAAGAGAAATGGATGGAAGCAGACAATGAGGAGAGCTGGACGGTGGACCTCCTTCCGGAGAAGGAGTTTCCCGATACAATCCCTGTGGGAGAAATGATTGCCGATCTGGTCTTTACGGTGATCGCCATTGTTCTGTTTCTGTTCTTCCGGAACCTGCTGGGAATACACAACTTTTCTGAACAGGGGTACCGTTTCATCCCTGTGTTTACAGATCGTTTCTGGTCTCTGGTTCCTCTGTTTATGATCCGCTGGATACTGGGAATTGTGTTTAACTCCGTCATGCTGAAGCTGCGCCGCTGGTCTCTCTCCCTCCGTTTGAGCGATCTGGCCCTGAAGGCTTTTTCCCTGGCGGTGACCATACTGATTCTGCGCATCGGTTACGGCGGTATTGTTCTGACTCAGGAGCTGACCAGTGCCGGATACGGTCAGGGCGTAAAGATCTTCCGGATTGTTTTTATCGTTGTGATGATCCTGGGGATCGTGGGCGGTGTTGCTGAAATTATTAAGAAAATTGTGGCTTTGTACCGGGAGCCTGTGAAGGAAGAATGACAAGCTCGGAAACATACTTTATTGAAATCAAAGCTGCCTGGTTGATTATACGGGGCAGCTTATTTTTTAAACATAGTTCTATTGACAGAATTTTATCAATTTCAGAATATTTGGATTCAATTATAACCTGATAAGACAGAAATGAGGATAATCATGAAAATATTGGTACTTCTGGCACATCCTGTTGAAAAGAGTCTGAACCACGGTATTGCCCACCGGGTTCGTACGGTTCTGGAAAGACTAGGTCATGTCGTATTTTACCATGATCTATACAAGGAGAATTTTGATCCTCTTTTGACTCCTGAGGAGCTTCTGCCAGGATTTAAACCTTTCGGACTGCTTAAAGAGCATTGCGACCAGTTAATATCTGCCGAGGGTATTGTTATCATCCATCCCAATTGGCGTGATCAGGCTCCTGCTGTTTTGAAAGGCTGGATTGACCGTGTTATTCGCTCGGGTGTGGCTTTTAAGTTTTCCGGTGTGAATGGGGAGGAGGGACATTGTCTGCCAAATTTGAAGACTGAACTTGTAACAGTGTTCAATACCTCTGATTGTTCTGAGGAAACTGAGGAACAGCTGGGTGATCCTCTTGAAAAATTCTGGAAAAACATAGCCTTCGGAGGTTGCGGTGTAAAGAAAGTCATCCGACGTAATTTCTGCAATGTATTCCGCAGTACTTCTGAAATACGTGGAAAATGGTTGGATGAGGTGGAATCAATGTTGATACAAGGCTTCTCAAGGGAGATCTAGGATGAAATGGACCAACGAAGATATTTTTATCAGTGATGATAAAAATCTGCTTGATTATGACTTTATTATAAAGGGCCTTCATACAACTTACTGGGCACCTGGTAGACCAGAAAAGACTATAATAGCGTCATTTGAAGCCTCTACAGCTCTTGGAGTATATGATAATAACGGGCAAATCGGATTTGCCCGTCTTGTGGGGGATGGATTTACTTTCTGTTGGATCTGCGATGTATATATTGATCCGAATCACAGAGGCAGGGGTTTGTCCAAATTCCTTATGGACTGTGTAATGCAGCACCCCATCACTCAGGTTAAGCTTAAAGTCTTAAAAACAAAAAATGCTCACGGTTTGTATGAACAATACGGTTTTACCCGCAGTGAGTATATGGAGCAAAGGTCCTGAATTACTTCGATCCTACTGGACGCAAGTCCAGTAGGATCAACCTTTTTTACTCTCAGCTTCTGTCAATCAAGTCATTAAAATCATTGATAAGCTTATCAATTTCTTCCATGGAGTTAAAAGTACCGTTCCAGTAACTATCGTCGTACCACTGGTCATTCAGCTCGCTCAGATCGTGTCCCTGCTGCTCAATCCATGTAAAATATTTAAGGTTGTGAACCGCTTTTCTATCGTAATAGTTCAACTCTTTAAACCAGGAAATATCTATATCTTTAAGAAGTGCCATGTCCCGGATGGCCTGTGTTTCTGAGTAAGGTCTTTCTGCGGCTCTCTCCTTCACCCTGGATTCATACATACTATAGGAGTCTGTGGCAACAGTGACCAGAACATCCTGTTCTGTCATCTCGAAGTATTTGGCCTGTTTTATTGCTGCAAGAATATTAGCGATACCGCTGATCCCCAGGAGATTCAGCCTGTCTATAAGATCCGGAGAAACTCCCTGGTCTTTCAGGACCTCTTTCCCTTCGGGGGTATTGAAGAGCTCCAGAAGACGGAGAGGCTCTTCGTCGTCAATGGCGGCAGCGCAGTCTGTGTTTTTACAGTCATGAATCCAGGGAATATGTTTGTCTCCGATGCCTTCGATTCTGTGGCCTCCGAATCCGTTGTTATAGATGGTGGGACACTGCAGAGCTTCTGAGACGGTAATCTTCATACCAGGGTGAAGGGTTTTCAGGTAATATCCCGCTCCCAGGGTTCCACCGGAACCGGAAGAGGAAATATAGGCTGCCAGACGCTGGCCCTCTTTCATTTCAGCTTCAAGAGCTTCCTGAACGGCCCTTCCGGTCACATTGTAGTGCCAGTTAGGGTTGCCCAGTTCATCGAATTGATTAAAGATTTTCAGATCTTCACCTGAGGCTTCCAGCTCATTACATTTGTCGAAAATTTCTTTTACGTTGGATTCACATCCGGGGGTGGCGATGATTTCACCGGCCACCTGCTTGAGCCATTCAAAACGCTCGGCCGACATCTCTTCGGGAAGGATAGCGATAGATTTGCAGGCCATCAGGGCAGAGATGTATGCTCCTCCCCGGCAGTAGTTCCCGGTAGAGGGCCATACAGCTTTTGTCTTCTGGGGATCAAACTGACCGGTCACAAGACGGGGTACAAGGCAGCCGTATGTTGCACCCACTTTGTGGGCGCCTGTAGGGAACCATTTTCCTGTGATGACAACGATGGGGGAGGGGACTCCGCTGAGGGAGGGGGGGATCACTATATAGTTGGGAGCTCCGAAGAGACCTCCTGATTCTTTCGCCTCGTTCTTCCAGCTGATTCTGTAGAGATTAACAGGGTCTACATCCCAGAGGCTGGTCTCTTTCAGCTTTTTTTTCACATCTTCCGGAACCTTGTCAGGATTAATCATCATATCAAAGGTGGGCAGTTTTATCCCTTTCTCTTTGAAGTACTTTGCTGTCTTCTTTCTTATTTCTTCATTCATTGTCAGGTCGAGCATATCTCAACTCCTTATGTAGTTTATTTAGAGCTGTTATTGAATCATGAAAGCGCTTTCAAAATTGATGGTGGAAAGGCTGTCAGATCTGATAATCTGTATATCAGGCTATGTTTTTTTTTCCAGGAGGTCAAGGAAAAAGAAAAAACCAGCCCTGAAGGAGTCTTCTTTTACATTAAAAATACAATAATGTATGGAAATCCTATATTTTTTGTAAAAAAGTCTGTTCCTCTTGTGTGATAGTTAAAAAAGGAACATACTGAACGCATCTATTTGAAAGCGCTTTCAGTTTAGGAGTTGACAAGGTATGAGTTTTTCTTTCCTGGGGCAGAAGATGCAGTCCCCCCTGATTATCGGTTCCGGACCTCTGAGTTACGGAGCCGATGGGATGATTGCCCTCCATAAGGCAGGTGCAGGTGCCGTGGTGACCAAGACAATTCGTGATAATCCGGCTATGAATCCCGAGCCCCATATTGCAAATCTGGGAAACTCTTCCATGATCAATGCGGAAGAGTGGTCTGACTACCCTGCCGGGCGCTGGGCGGAGACTGAGATTCCCCGTGCCTTAGCCGAAGGCGTCTGTGTGATCTGCAGCATCGGGCATACTCCTGAAGAGGTGAAACACTGGCTGCCTCTTATGGACCGTGCCGGAGCACCCCTTTTTGAGCTTGTATCCTACGAGGGGGAGACAATGATTCCCATGATCCGGGAAGCAAAGAAGCTCACAGATAAACCTGTTCTGGTTAAGATCAGTCCCAACTGGAAAGATCCTGCAGGATCGGCTCTTGAGGCTGCGGCCAACGGGGCGGACGGGATAACAGCAATGGACTCTCTGGGGCCGGTTCTCTCCATTGATGTGAACACAGCAAAGGCCTCAGTCGCCGGACAGAACGGGATGGGCTGGCTTACTGGATCAGCTATTAAACCTCTGGCGCTCCGGTTTGTGGCGGAGATTGCATCACAGACGGAGATTCCGATTGTAGGACTGGGAGGTGTGATGAACGGTGAAGATGCCCTTGAGATGGTTATGGCAGGTGCCTCGGCAGTGGGTGTCTGTACCATGCCTATGTTGAAGGGAACCGGGAGTCTGAATAAGCTGCTCTCCGAACTGCAGTCCCTGCTTGATAAGCTGGGGTATGAGAGTCTTTCGGATGCCAGAGGAGCGGCTCTGCCTTATCTCTTCAGGAAAGCGGACAGAGTAAAACACAGTCTTGTCTATGAAGCTCCCTGCCGTCTTTGCGGTCTGTGTATAAAACGCTGTCCCTATCAGGCTCTGTCTGAACAGAATGAATCTATTCGGATTGAAAAAACTCTTTGTCGGCGCTGTGGTCTGTGTACCACATCCTGCCCTCAGAATAAATTGAAACTGATCTTGTAATAAGGAGTGTAAAGGTGGATGACTTTTCAATAATTCATAAATCCGAGCTTCGATTGGAAGGAAAGGATAAAGTCCTTGGTAAAACCCGTTTTGCTGATGATTATAAACTGCACAGAGAGGCTGTGGCATTGCCTTTGTACACTCCCTGGCCCCGGGCTGAAATCATCAGTCTTGACACCAGTGAAGCAGAGGCCCAGCCCGGTGTTGTGGCTGTTATCAGCGCTGATGATGTGACCGGCAGCAACTCCCTGTTCGGACGTTTTCCAGTCCTGGCGGAAGGGGAGGTGAAATATACAGGAGATGTGGTCGCTTGTGTGGCTGCGGAAACGGAGAAAATTGCCGCGGAAGCCCTGAAGCTTATTAAGGTGGAATATAAACCCCTTCCTCCTGTTCTGACTCTGGAGGATGCAGTGAAAGCTGAACTTCCTCCTGTTCATGAGGACAGGGAAAACAACAGAATGGAGAATACCTATTATCCCCAGTATGCCGGAGATGCCGATGCAGGCCTGAAGAGTGCAGACAAGGTTCTGGACGCCGAATATCAGTGTCCCTTTGCTGTAAACGGTTATATGGAGCCCGACTGTATTCTGGCGGCCGAAGATTATATCACCGGTGGAATTGTTATTTACGGTTGTATTCAGAATGTCTATTCTATCAGAGGATCGGTCTGTGCTGCTCTGGATCTGCCCGCCAACAGGGTCCGGGTTGTTCAGACCGCACTGGGGGGCAGTTTCGGCGGTAAAAATGAGACCGCCATGGTGCTGGCTTCCCGGGCAGCCCTGTTGAGTCGGAAGGCGGGACGCCCTGTCAGGATTAAGATGAGCCGTCAGGATGTATTCCGAGCCGGTGTCAAAAGACATCCTTATCACTTCTCTCTGAAAGGGGGAGTTGATAAAAACGGCCGTATTACAGGATGGATTAATAAAATCGATACCATCGGAGGGCCTTATAATAATCAGGCCATGTTTGCCGACTGGCGGATCGCCGTCCATTCGGCCGGTCCTTATGCGACTGAAAATGTTAAAACCGATGTTCAGGCCTGGTACTCCAACACACCCTATGCGGGGGCCTATAGAGGGTTCAGTGCTCCCCAGCACTGTTTTGCTGTGGAATCTTTTATAGATGAGCTGGCTGAAATCTCCTCAATGGATCCGGCCGAGTTCCGCCGCATTAATTTTGTAAAACCCGGTGGTAGGATCACCTGTGGCCAGAAGGTTGGGGGGGAGGACGGTCTTGTTCTTCCCATGGAAAAACTTCTGAATGATGTCCTTGTCCGTGGAGAATATGAAAAGAAAAAGAGTGAATTTGAATCCTATAACAAGGAGAAAGGCCGTTACCGGAAAGGTCTTGGACTGGCCGCAAGCTAC
>JAQQAM010000263.1 GCA_028532905.1 Spirochaetales bacterium | reverse complement strand
GAAGTTCAGTTTAATCAGGTCATATTCACCGCTTTAAATGGTTTCCACTACCTTGTCGGCAATTTCGGCACACTTCATGGCGGGACGCTGTTCAAAGGGAACAGTATCAGAGGGAATCTCAACATAGGTTTCCAGTTTTTCATCGAACTTGCCAGTTTTGTTTCCATTGAAGAAGTAGGTGACATGTCCGTATTTCTGGGTTTCAGAAATAGAGTACTGCTTCACACCTGTGGCGCACAGATATTCTGCCATGGTTCTATCGATGGTGGGAGGATTTACCAGATACTGTCTGGGAACATGCAGGTCACCGTCATACTCCATCATTCCGGCGTACTCAACGGCGGGAAACCTGACTCTGTCAAACTTGTCAAACTCATCACCTGTTTCAAAGGCAGCTGTTATTTCAAGAGCTCTGTCTCCTCTGAAGTTGAAGAGAATCACACTGTCTCCGTCTTCCATGGTACCCACGGGCTCGCCGTCTTTGGCTACAACGAAGGGGGGCAGATCCTGGTCAATGGCGCCGGTTCTTTCACGAAGGGACACAATAGCCTCATGAGCAGAATCAAACAGCTCACCTTCACCCAGTACATGGGTATTCCAGCCCCGCTCTACCATGCTCCAGTCCGCATTGTAGCGGTCCATGGTAATCTGCATTCTTCCGCCTCCGGAAGCGATACAGGCATCAAAGGAGTCGTCAGACAGTTCTTCCAGATATTTTTCAAGGGGATCAAAATAATCGAGAGCAGATGTTTCACCCACATCGCGGCCGTCCAGAAGGGCGTGAACCCGGACTTTTTTAACACCATCCTCTTTGGCCTGTTTTACCATGGCTTCCAGATGATCCACATGGGAGTGAACATTTCCATCCGAGAGGAGTCCGATAAAATGGAGAGCCTGGTCTTTACCGGCCACATGGGAGGTCAGTTTCTTCCACACATCACCCTTGAACATGTCTCCCGACTCCAGAGAATTGGCAACCAGTTTGGCTCCCTGGGCAAAGACACGGCCGCAGCCGATAGCGTTGTGACCGACTTCGGAGTTTCCCATATCATCATCAGAAGGGAGACCGACAGCCAGACCGTGAGCCTGCAGTTTTGTAACAGGACAGCTGGCGGAAAGCTCATCCAGAGTCCCGGTCAGAGCGGCCTTGAAGGCGTCGCCTGTCTCATATTTACCGTATCCCACACCGTCCATAATACACAGGACAACGGGACCTCTTCTTTTCTCTATAAAGCTATGCTTTTTAAGGGGTTCTACCACAATAATACCTCTTTGATTTGTATTTAATCAGCCCCATAAACATAGTCTGTAAGGGGGTTAAAAATCAAGAGGATATGTTTTTATGCTTCCCTAAGGGATAATAATTTCAGTTGCCTGAAGGCATTTTTAAAGATGTGATGACACACAAAAACATTCCGCCACCAGCCGAAGTGAAAAACCGTATACCGGGCGTACTTTTCTATTTCCATAATCAGACCCAGATAGGCCAGCATGAGGGCATAGCGGATTTCCTCATCCCTCCCGGAACCTATTTCCTGATCAGAGACAGCATTATAAAACTCTCTGATTTTCTTTTTATCCAGAAGACTCATCCGGTTAAAATCAAGACAGACAAAATCAGCAATCCTGTCTCCCCACAGACAGCGCTCCGGGTCAATCCAGGCCAGCTGCAGATCTTCGTCCTTTTTTGAGCAGATGATATTGGCAGGCCAGATATCAAAATTGATCAGCCTGGATTCCACCTGCTCCAGCAGATCTTTGTTCAGCCGGATATAGCGGAGCAGTTTTCTGCCGTTCCGGCTTTTTTTGCCCAGCCTCTCCCCATCGTGTATCAGATTTTCCACCATGGAACCCAGGGCTGCATACCAGCTGTCCCGGAGTCCGTTCTGCCTGTAGCCGAACCCCTCCCCCTTCACTGAATGAAGAGATGCTGCCATAGCCGCAAGCTTTCTGTCCCGTTCTATGGTTTGCTCCCGGGTGAAATCGGTCTCATCCAATTGTGTCCCCTTCAGGCGTTCCATAATGAACCAGGGGGTGGGCACATCCGTACAGGAAAAATCAGAATAATAGACCTCGGGTATCCTGATATCAGTATTCTCTTTGATCACAGAGTAATAGAAGACTTCCTGAGCCATCATATCCTGTTCGTAGGTCAGAATTGTATCGTTCTTCAGAGGGGCGACTTTCAGAGCATAGGATTTTCCGTCTGCTTCGGCAGAATAGACAGAGTTGAACTCCCCGTTTCCCAGATGGGCAACCCTATGGATATTTTCTATTCCCGCTTTTTTAAACAGCCTGCTGACAGTTGGATGATCCAGTTCATATTTTGTGTTGCTTTTCAAGTCCGGCTCTCTATCTCTACTATATCGAGCCAATCGGGAACGTCTGCCCCCTCTTCTCTTAAGATGCCTTCACAATGTCCGATATGGTACTGCAAATGCCTGATTTGCATAAGAACAACATCCAGGCCGGTTATGTCATGAACCAGCACCGAGTCGAGCAAAAGCTGGGCAGAACTGTATCTGTCAAAAAAGCTCTCCGCTTCACTGGCCGTGTCATCCAGCACTTTGAGAATCTGTTTTTTAGACAGGTTTGATTCCGGATCGTGCTCCAGTTCCGGATAGAGCTTCAGATTGCAGTAGGGCTCGGGAATCTCTTTTGTATCTGTCCGCAGCCAGTACTGGGCTCCTGTCAGAGCATGGTATATCTGCTGCCAGAAAACGAAACCGCCCCGCTTCTCATTCCATAGAGAATCAGGCGCTGATCTGATCAGATTTTCCATCATCTCAAAGCATAGAAACAACTGTCTTTTTACCACTCCGTTTAAATCCATAGTTAGTGCTCCTGTTTAAAAGTATAACCCCATATAAAAAGAGTGAGATAGAAAAAAATAAAATACCTGATTTACCGGCTGCTGCCGCTGAGCTCCTTGAGAGATTTCAGAGCTTTCTCAGCCAATTCTGACTGAACAAAGATATGATCATGATAGTAGGCGGCCACCACATTGGCGCTGATTCCATCCTGTGCCAGTTTGGAAGAAACAGCGGCAGTCAGTCCGACAGCTTCCAGACTAGAGTGTACCTCAAGGGTGATATACCTGAAAACAGCATCATAAGGGAGAGAATATTCATCAGCATTGAGGACGGGTATAATCAGAGTGAGCCCTTCTTTCTCAGAAAAGGAACATAATGGCTCCAGATACGGATAATCTCCGATACCACCCTCCAGAGACACAAACACAAACTCCCCGGGATTCAATACAGGAGTCATACTGCTTAAAAGTACATTCAGATCTTCTTCACCTGCCATATAAGATATCCTTTTTATTCAGTTTCCGTGAAGCCTTAGCAGCTATCACTGTACAGCCATGATTTTGCCCTGATTCTGTTTAATTATTTAACGGGTTCCGCTATTATTTGAATCATGGAAATGAATTTGACAGCCACATTTGTTTTTGCCTTTATCACAACGTTTACACCGGGACCCAATAATATTTCCAGTGCCACCATGGGACTGAACCACGGTTATAGAAAAACAATACCATATATACTCGGGATATTCAGCGGTTTTACAGTCATAATGGTTATCTGTAATTCACTGACTCTGTTTTTCCAGTCATTCCTGTCCCGCTTTGAAGTTGTGCTGTCCTATATAGGAGCCGCATATATTCTGTATCTGGCGGTTCATATTCTTTTTGTCAGTTACAATTTTGAAAACAGTGAGCAGAAACCCTTTGGCTATGTTAGAGGTATGACGCTGCAGCTGATCAATCCCAAGGTTATAATTTACGGACTGACCATTTTTTCAACTTTTCTGTTGAACCTTCCCAAAACGCCCCTGAACTTTATCCTTTTTCCTGTCCTTCTCGCCTCCTTCTCATTTGCATCAACCAGCACATGGGCCCTATTGGGAAATCTGATCAGAAGATACCTCAACCGAAGGAGTAAAATGATTCTTAATACGGCTCTGGCATTAAGCCTTGTGTATCTGGCTGTGGATATGACCGGGATGATCTGACCTCAACAGGAGTTGCAGATGAACGACAAGAAAATAGTACTACGACCCGCTAATCCCACACAGGAAGAGGGACTAATTTTCGCCGAATTTCTGGTTACAGCCTTTGAAGGACTGATGCACTTATCCCTGGGTAAAAACTTCAAGGTCATACTGGCGCGTGCCTACAAACAGCCGGAACACTGTTTTTCATACGAAAATACCGTATTTTCCCTGTCCGGGGATACAATCACAGGTATGATTTCAGCCTATCCGGATTGGGTGGATCATAAATATAATCCATTGTGGGAAACATCCCGCAGCGGCATAAGAAGCAGGCTGGGAGCAGCATTTCTCATACGCCGATTAGGCTTTCTGGGATCAGTTCACTCAGGTGATTTCTATATACAGGCCCTGGCTGTTGATCCGGCTTATCAGAGCAAGGGTATTGGAAAAGAGTTGCTGCTGCATTCTGAAATAATGGCCACCAACTACAGTGCCGGTCGTTTGGTTCTGGATGTGGCTGCAAAAAACACCCATGCCATCAGAATATACAAGACCTTCGGTATGAATAAAGAATTATCCCCAGCCGGATTACAGTCGCGGTTTATTGTTAAAATGGCAAAGAATCTATAGCCTGTTGTCGTCAGAATACGGCTATGAGGTCTTAAATCTTATTGTTAAAAAGAGCGGCCCGCTCTTTCAAGGCTCTCATTTCTCAGATTTCCTGTGAGGACAGCCCGGCCAGCAGCAGGGACGTCTTTTTCCTTCCATCAGCTGATCACGCAACCGGCTTATCCGTCTGATTCTGGTGTCCTCCCTTTTGGCATCTTCTATCCAGCAGATCCATTCATTTCGTCCCAGTGGAGTGAGGCTTTCCCAGAGCGTATATAATTCAGTTGATTCCCTTAAGAGAACCTCAAGATCCTCAGGCAGCTTATGAACAACACCTCCGGAAATTTGAATGTCAGCCATTTTCTATCCCCAGCTGCTTCATCCGGTACTGAACCATGCGTACAATCAGATCAGCAGGCAGTTGCTTTTCCACAGGAAACTGAACAGATCCTTTACCGGTCTTGTATTCCGCCAGTTCCCTCCTGAAATGTTCAATCACATCAGGATGGGGATACAGACCGACATGTTTTTTATATCCGGCCATCATTATCTGCTGATCCCTCTTCCCCTCCGGTATCAGGGCATAAGCGGGAATGCCGTAATTAAACATAATACGGGCATCAGGAGCAGCCTTCAGAATACAGCTTTGGAGTTCCTGTAAGGCTGCCTGGACAGAAACATCAAAACTGCTGATATAGTCATTCACTGTATGATACGTCCCTTTTGACATCTGTTCCCTCTTTAATCCGTTTCTCTTTAGCATGCACCATGTTTTATGTTAATTATAGGAATCCGGATCATTTCTTTTCAAACCTCGAGGCAAAAAACACCTCCTGCCTTGTCAGCCGTCCTCTTCGCTGAGATAATGGGCGTATGACCAACGCGACTGTCGCCATTAAACGGTGTGAACACTATGACCCTGAATTGATTCTGAAACTTCTGAATGAGATGATTTCCGAAACTGCCTTTCCTGATGTCAAAGGAAAAAAAGTCCTTTTAAAGCCCAATATTCTGTCCGGTTCAGCTCCAGAAAAAGCTGTTACCACTCATCCTGAATTTGTCCGGGCCGTTATTCGCTTTGTAAAGGAAAAGGGAGCCTCTGAAATCTATGTGGGAGACTCCCCTGGTGTGGGTTCTGCCGATGCGGCAGGCAGGAAATGCGGTATCAGGGAAGTGGTTCAAGCAGAAGGGGCACACTGGGCTCTCTTTGATTCTGAAACTCCCGTTCCCTGTCCCGAGGGCCGCCGGCAGAAACAGTTTTATCTGGCGTCTATAACAAAGGATGTAGATATGATCATATCCCTGCCTAAGATGAAGACACATGAAATGATGTACTTTACGGGGGCTGTGAAAAACTTGTTCGGTCTGATTCCCGGGATGAAAAAATCCCGGTTTCATTTCAATTTTCCTGAAAAAGATGATTTTGCCGCCATGATTGCAGACCTGCTGGATACGGTCAAACCGGTTTATGCCATTATGGACGGGATACTCGCCATGGAGGGTCCCGGACCCGGCAGCGGATATCCCAGACAGACAGATCTCATATTCGCCTCGGCCAATGCGGCGGCTCTGGATTGGGCGGCAGCATCCATTATGGGATACAATCCTGAAGACATTCCCATTTTCAGACAGATCACAGACAGAGGTGAGTGGCTGAGCCCTGATCCTTCCATTGATTATCCCTTTCTGAAACCTGAGGATCTGGTCATTTCCGATTTCAAAAAAGTTCATATCATAAAAGACAACGGTTTTTTCAAGAATGCCATGCCATCTTTCCTCTATAACGGGATTAAGAATATGTATGTGCCCCGTCCTGTATTTAAAGCCGACCCCTGTATTGTCTGCCGGAAATGTGTGGAGATCTGTCCGGCGGATGTCCTGCAGGTTGCGGGTAAAGCCGGAAGCAAAGGCAAAAAAATTGAGATTGATTATAAAGGGTGCATCCGCTGCTACTGCTGCCATGAAGTCTGTCCCGTGGATGCCATAGCCGTCAAAAGAAGGCTGTTTTGAAAAGCAGTTTCAATGAACTGCTCAGCCGTTTCTGCGACAGCGACTGCGACCGCTTCAAATTCATAACCACCCTGCTGGAATGGAAGGACATCCCCTTTGATATCCTTCCCGGCGGTGGGAACCATATCCTGGTCAGACCGAAACGGCGGAAAGCCTTCCTGCCCGACCGCTGCCGGAAGATCCTGACAGCTCATTATGACAGAGTTCCCGGCACCCCCGGTGCCAACGACAACAGCGCCGCCGTATTTATGCTCTTAAAACATATCGACCATCTCCAGTCTGCCGATTATCCCCATAACACCCTGGTCCTCTTTACTGACAGAGAAGAACTGCAGGAAGGGGATTCCATAAAGTCCCAGGGAGCCTGGCAGCTGGCGGAGCTCTGGCCCGAGGAACACAGACATAAGGATCTGTTCATAGTCTTTGATATGTGCGGCATTGGGGATACTCTGATCTGGGGACGGACAGCAGCGAAACTGCCTGGAATCAATATGGAACATATAAACGGGATATATGACTCACTGAAGGATCTGCTGTTCCGCTACAGCAGGCAGCAGGAGATGAATATCAATGATCTGTTCTCTGATGATCTGGGTTTTCTCCTCCAGGGTTTAACGGCGCTCCAGATTTCAATGCTCCCCTGGAAAGAGGCGCAGGAATGGAAAGAGCATTTGTCAGAAAAAGAAAGGGAAAATATTGCCAATCTGGACAATGTGGATGAACTGAAGGCGGCACTGAAATACCTCCCCTTCTGCTGGAGAAATAACCACAGTCCCGATGACAGCATTGACACACTGGACAGCAAAGCTTTTCAGGTGATGGAATCTTTTTTACGGGATCTGTCCCGGTATCAGATTCCCCTGCTTCTTTAATATGCCGCTTTAATATGCCGCTTAAAATAAGGCTCCTTACAGGAATAATGCCTCTTTCTTAGAAACAGCTCTGATTGATTATTTCAAAAAGGCTTCAATTTCCCGGACAATCCCTCTGATATGAGCAGGGTTTGTGCCGCAGCAGCCGCCGACGATTTTGACACCTTCCTTCAAAAGAGCCTGGACGTGACCGGCATACTCGTCGGCTTCCATGGGATAACAGACCTTATTGTCCACCAGAACAGGCAGACCGGCATTGGCCTTGATCCACACAGGCAGTGAACTGATCCGGCACAAAAGAGAGGCCAGTTCCACATACTGATCAATGCCTGCACCGCAGTTTGCACCCACAGCGGAGGCTCCCAGTTCTGTCAGAACGGGAACCACATCCTCAGGAGAGTGGCCCATAACGGTTCTGTAGGAACCGTCGGCCATTTTGTCATAGGTCAGGGTCACGGCCACAGGCAGTCCTGTGGAAACAGCTCCCTTCAGAGCGGCAGAGACCTCAGTCAGATCGGTGAAGGTTTCTAATAGCAGAAGATCCGCTCCGCCCCTCTTCAGAGCTGCGGCCTGCCGGGCATAGGCGTTCTCCACCTCTTCTTCAGAGACTTCTCCCATAAAAACCATTTTTCCGCAGGGGCCCATATCACCGGCTGTCAGATAATCACCCTCTCCTGCAGCGGATGTTAGTTTGGCGGCGGCAATGTTTATCTCTTCTGTTTTCTCTTCCAGCCCGTACTGGGCGAGCTTCAAGGCTGTTCCCCCGAAACTGTTTGTCAGGATGATTCTGCTGCCGGCTTCGGCATAGGAGGCGGCTACTTTTTGAACAATTTCAGGGGATTCCAGATTCATCAGTTCCGGACAGTCACCCTGTTCCAAACCGGCTTTAAGAAGCTCTGTTCCCCAGGCGCCGTCTGCCGCTACTGGATTTGTGATAAAGGATTTCCATTGGTCTGATGTCATTTTTTGCCCCTTAAGTGAATTATGCAAAAATTATACTCTGTATGGGCAGGGAAAGGAAATCACATTCTTTTAAGTTTTTTACACAGCCCTTCTTGAAAAAAGAGGCAAAAGATAGGATGCTTCGACTGGAGAAAGATCAACAGGAGGTCCTATGTCAGCATCGGTCTGGTTCTGGACAGTATTATTATCAGTATTACCCATTTCCGAGCTCAGAGGAGCTATCCCCTATGCCATGACCCAGGGCATTCCCTTTTATGTGGCCTGGCCCGTCTGTGTGGCTCTGAACGCTCTGGTTGCCCCTCTGGTGTATATCTTTCTCGTTTCTTTTCATAAACTCTTTTATAAATGGTCCTTTTATGCAGGACTATTTGATAAAATCATAGAAAATGCCCGTCATAAACTCCACGACAAGGTGGAAAAGTACGGGTATCTGGGTGTAACTCTCTTTGTGGCCATCCCGCTGCCCATTACAGGAGCCTATACAGGAACCCTGGGTGCCTGGATACTGGGCCTGTCCAAGCGGAAAACAGCTCTGGCTGTTCTTCTGGGTGTGATAATATCGGGAACCATTGTGACTAGCATCATGCTTTTCGGTCACGGAGCCTTTGATTTATTCATAAAAGAAGTACACTGATACCAAGCTGACACTATTTGAACTCTGAGGTTTTTTAAGGTGAATCTGAATTCCATAAGACTGAATCCGGAACAGAAACTGGCTGTTGATACCATAAACGGCGCTCTACTCATTATTGCCGGAGCCGGCAGCGGTAAAACCGGTGTGATCACAACCCGTATTGCCAATATGCTGAATCACGGCATTCCCCAGTCCAATATCCTGGCTCTGACCTTTACCAACAAGGCAGCCCGGGAGATGGAAGAGCGTGTTAAAGTACTGACAGGAAAGAAACTCTCCAACCTGACCGTATCGACCTTTCATGCCTTTGGAGTGAAAATCCTCCGGGAACATTATACGGATATGGGGTTCAGACCCAACTTCAGCATCTACGACACCCACGACCAGCTGGCCTGTCTGAAAGAGGCAGCCCGGGAGCTGAAGCTCAAATATGAACAGCCCGAACTGATGGAGCTCTCCCATCTATTTTCCGGCATCAAAACCGAACGCATACAATGGGACAATACAAACGATCAGCACAAAGCTCTGTACAAAGAGTATGAGGAGCATATGCGGATCTACAACGCTGTAGATTTCGATGACCTGATCACCCTGCCCATCAAGCTGCTGGAGGAACGGCCTGACATTCTGGAAAAATTTCAGAACAAATACCGCTACATCATGGTCGACGAGTTTCAGGATACCTCCCTTATTCAGTACAAGATGCTCTATCTTCTGGCTCAGAAGTACAGAAACATCTGCTGTGTGGGAGACGACGATCAGTCCATCTACTCCTGGCGGGGAGCCAATTACGGCAACATTCTCCAGTATGAGAAAGATTTCCCTGAAGTCCAAGAGATCAAACTGGAACGGAACTACCGCTCCACCGGCACCATTCTCAAGGCGGCCAATGCGGTTATTGCCAACAACACCAACCGGAAGCTCAAAGAGCTGTGGACCGAGCTCTCCCACAACGAAATGACCATCAAGCACTGCCTCCCCGAGGATGACAGGGAAGAAGGGGAGTTTATTGCCTCTACAATCGCCTCCATCCGGATGCAGGATCATATGAAATACGATCAGTTCGGTATTCTGATCCGGACCAACAGCCTGGCCAAGGCTCTGGAAGATGCTCTTCTCACACACAATATCCCCTATACCATGAGCGGAGGAACCAGCTTCTTCCAGCGGGCGGAAATCAGGGATATCATCGGATACCTCCGGGTTATCAGCAACCCCGATGACGATGTCAATCTGATGCGCATTATCAACACCCCCCGGCGGGGTATCGGTAAAAAGGCTCTGGAAACTCTGGTGACCAACGCCCAGGCCAGGGGACTGAGCCTCTACTCCACCCTCACCGACATGATGTACGACCAGAACTCGGGAATCACCTCCCAGCTCCGGGCGGGCCTGGGTGAGTTTATGGAGCTGATCGAAGACTTCAGAGACCGCTTTGCGGAAGCCGAGGAAGAAAACAAGAAAATACTGGCTGCCACCACCCAGGAACTGGTGGAGGAGATAGGCTACTGGGACTACCTTCTTCAGGAGCACTCCAATAACGACAAGGTGGCCAAATGGAAATATGACAACATCGCCATGTTTGTGGAGTTCATGTCCCGGTGGGAGAAAAACTCGGACAATATGGAGCCCACCCTGCAGAAGTATCTGAACCGGATCACACTGGTTACCCGTGATGAAAACGAGGAAGAAGCGGGCAAGGTCAATCTGATGACCATTCATGCGTCCAAGGGACTGGAGTTCGATGTTGTCTTCCTGGCGGGTGTGGAAAGGGATATCATTCCCCATGCCCGATCTGTGGCCGAAGATCCTGCCAATATGGAAGAGGAGAGACGCCTGTTCTATGTGGCCATCACGAGAGCACGGAAGAAACTGTTCATTACCTCCTGTATGAAAAGAAAGCAGATGCGGGAGATGATTGATTCCGGCCCCTCCCCCTTTCTGGAAGAGATCCCTACAGATCTGCTGGAGGAGATGGAGCTGGAAGTGGAAGTGGAAGACCCGGATGAGGCGAAAAAATACTTCGCCCGTCTTCCCTGGAAATAACAACACCCCATTCTACAGGTACAGAACATGATAGACAGCCATGGTAAACGCATCAGTACAGCCCGGGTAGAACGCTCTCTTCTTATCTCTCTCATCGGCGGCGGCATGGGAGCCGTGTGGTTCATATTCTGCCAGCCCCAGCAGATTCTGACGGTAATGATCCGGAACTATCTGCATGCCACAGACCAGCAGCTGGGGACCTTTGTGGCCATCCTGAATATCGCCGGGGTGTTCCATCTGGCGGCGATCTATCTCTACTCGAAAACAAGCCGGATCAAACCGGCCTGGATTATGACCACAGTCCTGTCCCGTTCTTCGGCTTTCTTCATTGCAGGGGCGGCGCTCTACGTCTATCTGGGGGGAGATAAAAACATAGCCCTCTGGACTGTCATGGCGGTCTCTCTGTTCTTCTCATACATTATGGGCAATATCGGCGGTTCCGGATGGTGGACCTGGATATCCGCCCTGATCCCCGAAAAAACCCGGTCAGCCTACTTCGGCAAACGCTCCAGCCTGGCTCAGCTGATGAATATCATATTCTTTTTCTCGGCCACCTGGCTGCTCGATTTGTTTACAGCGGATATTTTTCTGGTATATGCCCTGATCTATCTGGTCATAGGAGTTCTGGGAGTGAGCGACATACTCCTCCATCTGTTTGTCCCCGAACCGGTCCATGCCCATGAGCCCCAGCCCTTCTCCCGGGCTCTCCTGCTGGAGCCGGTGAAAAACAGGGAGTTTCTCCGTTTTGTATCTGTAGCCGGTTTCTCGGTTCTCAGTATTTTTGTGGCGGCCCCCTTTCTGGCGCCCCATATTACCAGTCCCAGAACCGTGGGAGCTCCCAATGTATGGCTGGGAATCATGTTTTTTATATCCCAGCTCACCTGGATGCTCATTGCCCCTTTCTGGGGGTTCATGATGGACCGCCTGGGGAAAAAACCCATAGTTCTGCTGGGACTGCTCCACCTTCTGTGCTACCCCCTGTACCTGATACTCACTCCTGAGAATTATTTTTATCTGCTGCCGGTAATTGCCGTTTGGACAGGGATTTTTGCCCCCGCCTTCTGGGAGGGGATCACACAGATGATGCTGGTTATGGTGCCTTCCCGTAACAGAACCGCCTATGTGGCCTGGTACTGGGGACTGCTGGGGATGATCGGTTCACTGGGAAACCTTCTGGGCGGATATATCATGGAGTCCACAGGGAGTCTTGACCTGACCGTATGGGCCACTCTGATTCTGGGATGTATCAGTTTCATTATATACGGCACCTTGAAAACGCCCTCAACAGCCAGGCTGGATCATGTGGTCTCGGTAATAACCACTCCATCGGTGTACAGAACCTATGCGCAGCTCTCCATACTCTCGGGCAAGGTCCGTCAGGATAAAGTCCATAAGGCCCTGAAGGACGTAAAGAGTAAATCCGGTGTTCTGGCCTTTGATGAGGTCTGCAGCCGCCTGGAGGATCCGGACCGTACCGTCAGAGAAGAAGCGGCACGGGCCATGGGCAGAATCGGCACCGAATCGGCCCGAGATGTTCTTATAGACCAGTTGAACAATCCTGAATCCCTTGTCCGCCCCGAAGCCGCAGCCGCACTGGGAGAACTGCAGGATCTCACTGCCGTTCCCCACCTGGTTGATGCCCTTTATACGGGTGATGAAGAGGTTCAGGAAGAGGCCGCCACAGCCCTGGGTAAACTGAACAGCGAGGAGTCTGTGGGGGCTTTGAAGCAGATTATCAAGGAAGACCGCTCCCAGAGGGTAAAGGTGTCCAGTATTGAAGGGATCGTCCAGCAGAACCGTCTGGAAGCTGTTGAGGAGATTATGAACCTCTGGGAACAGACCAGCAATAAAGTCCTGAAAACCCAGCTCTCCATTTCACTGGGAAATCTTATCGGGAAACCCGGTGGATTTTACCGCTGTGTAACAGGAACCCAGGAGAACAGGGATGCCGCCATTGCCAAACTGTTCAAGGATGTCTTTGTCAGACTCAAGCGCCTGGAAAGTGTGGATTCCGGATTTATCAGTCATATTATCAAGGACAGCCTGCCGGCTGTGGAAGAGAGTTTCCTGGCCGGGCAGTATCCTGAAAGTTTTTCCTCCATGTACACCATTATTCTGAATCTGATATTCAGAAAGCTGGAACTTATGGGGTATGAGGGAGAACCGGAGCAGGCCGGCTGTTTTCTGAAAGAGAAAGACGGACTTCTCTATCTGGGATTTCAGCTCTATTCCCGTCTGGAACAGCTCAGGCTGGAAAATTTGACCATCCCCCAGCCCACGGATGTTCTGCTGGGAGTTTATTTTCTGAAATCCTGGTGCAGCAGAGAAATAAAAAAGGGAAAACAGTAAAACACCATTCTCCCTTTTCCATCAAGCGGATATCATTTGCAACAGATCAGATATCATCGATATTGTAGGGTGTGACCTGATAGACATAGTAGTTGAGCCAGTTGCTGAACAGCAGGTTGGCGTGGCTTCTCCAGCTGACTGCGGGAGGCAGGGCCGGATTATTCCCGGGGAAGTAATTCCGGGGAATCACAGGGTTCATTCCCTTGGCCAGATCCCGTTCATACTCTTCTTTGAGGGTCAGTGGATCATATTCGGAATGTCCGGTGACAAAGATCTGCTTGCCGTCTTCATTGATCACAATATAAATACCGGCTTCATCAGACTCGGATACGATTTTCAGCCCGGGAATATTCTCGATGTCTTCCCGCCGGACTTCGGTATGCCTGGAATGGGGTGCCAGGAAATTATCATCAAATCCCCTGACTAAGGGGACTTTTCTGTCGCTTATTCTGTGGCTGAACACACCGGACATCTTGGTATCGATGTGGTGTTTTCTGACCCCATGGTGATAGTAAAGACCGGCCTGGGCTCCCCAGCAGATATGAAGTGTGGATGTCACATTCGTTTTGGACCACTCCAGAATGCTCACAATCTCATCCCAGTAATTGACCTCTTCAAACTCCATAGTCTCCACAGGAGCTCCGGTGACAATCATACCGTCGTATTTCTTGTTCCGCACCTCTTCAAAGGTTCTGTAGAACACCTGCAGGTGTTCCTGAGGAGTATTCCGGCTGGTATGGGTTGCCGGCTGGATCAGATCCACCTCCACCTGCAGAGGGCTGTTGGACAGCAGCCGCAGAAGATGGGTTTCAGTTGTAATCTTAATGGGCATAAGATTGAGAATCAGAATTTTCAGGGCTCTGATATCCTGATGCATAGCCCGTGTTTCTGTCATGACAAATATATTCTCGTTACTGAGAATATCGGTTGCAGGCAGTTTATCTGGTATTCTGACAGGCATGGTTCACCTCTTTACATCATTGTGGAATTATACGGTTACAAAGGGATTGCTGATCTTCTCTTTTCCCACCAGTGTGGAAGATCCGTGACCCGGATACAGGATGGTTTCATCCGGCAGGGTGTAAATCTGGTTGAGTATGGACTTTTTCAGTACATCCATATCTCCCCCGGGGAAATCAGTGCGTCCCACTGAACCGTCAAAAATAACATCACCTGTAAAACAGCATCCCCCGTCGGGCAGGTAGAAAACGACAGATCCGGGACAGTGGCCGGGTGTATCTCTTACCTCGACACGGACTCCCGCCAGATCAAAGGCCTCATCATGACCCACTGTGCGGGTGACAGAACCGTTTTTCAGTTCAATGCCGGGCATGGACATGGATTCCTGCAGGGAGGCATCTTCAATCCATGAGACCGCATCCTTGTGAGCCAGAACCTCAACACCTTCTGTATTGAATTTATGGACATCCAGGGTATGGTCCCAGTGAGGATGGGTAATCAGCACAGCCTTGAGTTCAACAGAGTTTTTTTGACACTCTTCTTTTATCAGATCAAAGGCTTCAGGACCGGCATCCACAGCAGCTGCTTCGCCCTTCTCCTTATTGAGTATCAGATAACTGTTCGTCTGTAAGGGGCCTGCCGGCAGTATTTCAATATCCATCATATTCTCCAGGGTTGTTTTTCAGGTAGGCTACAATAACATGAAATGCTTTTATTGAACAGAGGATATACTAGCTGCTTTGTAATATTAGATCCTAGAAAAAAGGGAGCCCCCGGGGCTCCCGCAGTTTACTTCAGGGTTCGGATTGTATAGTCAACACTGGAGCCGACATCAATCGTCATTTCAAGGATTTTCCAGTCGGAACCTTCCTGTCTCATAATGGCGGTGTAATTGCCGTCATCCACACCGGCGCCTTCCGCGGCGTAGGTACCGGAAATATCATAGTCATCTCCGCTGGCGCTCAGGCTGGGCGTGCCGAAGGTAAAGGGACCATTAAGAGGGTTCAATGGTCCAATGGTGAATATTTCTGAATCCAGATAAGCATTGTAACTGACCATATCTTCATGAAAATGGGCATTCAGAGTCGTATTGGTATACCCTCCCGCATTCAATGTGCTCTGGAATGCGGATATTCTGGTCTTTATAAGCTCTTCATCGGCTTTTGCAAAAAGATCACAGGAGAAACAGATCATCACAAGGGCTAGAAGGGCTAAAGCTTTTATAACATTTTTCATAGATTATCTCCTCACTTTGGTAGTTATATTTTACTACCGTATATCTGCTTCAACAAGGTAGGGAACGATTCTTGTCTCATACACATCAAGAAACTGGTGATAGGCATTCATAAAATCAAGAAAATCGGGATTGTCCTGATCCATGATGTACATGGTTTTCATCTGAATATACATGGAACCGATGACAAAACGGCGCAGGGACTTGCCGGAAACAGCATAGTAGCGCACATTCTGCTTCAGTCCGGAGGCTTTCACCTCTTCAGGAAACACAGTCTCCTTGTAATAGGCTTTCTTCTCATCCCCTTCCAGGGTATTCAGTTTTTCCCGCAGAACAGACAGTCCGTCCACCTGAGCCTTGAAAAGCATCTCATTCTCATCGGCCAGATCGGCATACTCTTCCAGCTGATCCATCATCAGAAACACCGACGAGGCGGGATTGGAGAGAAAGGATTCTTCCGCTTCAGCCTTGAATGCCGAGTAATCCACCATGCCCCGTTTGATATCAAAAGGTTCACCCGGTGTTTCACCGGCATTGACCCGGACACCCTGTTCCGCGCCCAGCTCCACTTCCGATCCCTTTGAGGAAACAGCCACGCTGCCCTCATCCACAACATAAAGGGCGGAACCGTCAATACCGGCAAAGACGGTAAACTCGGTTCCCCTGAGGCCGCAGACCGTAGATGGGGTGCGGATGGTCGGCTCATCAGTCTTCATGGCTTTGGTGAATTTATAACTGGCAGACCCCAGTACCAGCTGAAAGCTGTTTCGGCTCTGATTCTCCTGCTGAACACTGTCCAGTTTGAATATGGAGTCTTCATTGACTTTCACAGTGGAGCCGTCTTCCAGTTCCAGCTCCGCATAGCCGTCATATCCGGTAATTATGGAGTCACCTGTATCCACAGACATACCGATATCCGCATAGTCCAGATCGCCAGTGGATGTTTTAATATCAACAGTTCCTTCCACAAAAACAATTTCTCCTGCCAGAGAGAATGCCGGAGCGGCCAGAAGGGCTGTAAGCAGCAGTATTAGAATGGATTTCTTCATTTCACCTCTCCTTTGAATGCGATGATCTCAAGGGCGGAGCGTGACCGGCGGAGAATGAAATAGGCATCTGTTGATGCTCCCTGCACCTCCACAAAGGTATCCTTTTCAGAGAGAAGATTTTTAAAGAAGGTACTGATTTCCCAGCCTTCTGAAAACAGAGAAGCATCCTCTTCTGTAACAGCTCTCTGCTGTGTAATCTCAGGATTATCGATGGTGAACCCGGCTGCTGCCAGTCCGGTCCACAGCTGTGCAATCTGGGTTTCAGACTCCAGAATTTCACTGTCAAAAACAAAGGGGAGAGACGAGATCTCTGCCAGACCAGCGCTGTTGCCGCTGTTCAGGAGTTCCACTACCGACATGACGTTGTCTTCCTTCACACCCGGACCTGTACCGGCACAGGAGGCCATCAGAGAAACCAGGAGTACAAGGGCTATAAATTTTATACTTTTCATGGCCTTAATTATACCTCCCTGTTGAGAACAAAACAAATAAGAGTTTGATTTTAAAAGTATTTTCTGTAATTACGGGAGAGAGACTTCATAACTGCTCAGCATATTGTGAAACAGTTCCGCCTCCACTCCGGCAAGGGTTTTCCCGGGAGGGAATTTCATCCGGGACGGGTTGATATGGCTGCCGTTGTACCGGACTTCATAGTGGAGGTGGGGACCGGTGGACATGCCTGTGGAGCCCACATAGCCGATGGTCTGCCCCTGATCCACAATCCTTCCCTGACGGATTCCTCTGCCGAATGCCGACATATGGGCATACATGGTGGTGTAGCCGTTCACATGACGGATCCGCACATGATAGCCGAATACATCATTATAGCCGGCATAGGTCACTGTTCCGTCACCGGATGACTTTATGGGCGTTCCCCGGGGAGCGCCGAAGTCTATTCCCTTGTGAACCGAACTGAACCCTGTTATGGGATGGGTTCTGGGACCGAAGGCCGAGGTGATATAGGCTCCGTTTATGGGTGTTTTCAGCAGTGTTTTCCGGACAGTCTGACCGTTTTCATTGTAAAAGTCGGCTTTTCCCTCTGAATCTTCATATCTGTAAATCTGCAGGTCCTGACGCCCGGTTTTCAATGTTGTGAAAAGGATATTTCCCGTATCCACCACCTCATTGTCTTCATTGTAAACCAGTTCATAGGTGACTGTCAGATGGTCTCCTTTCTGTATATCCCTCTGAAAGTCGATATCAAAGGAGTAGAGCTCTATAAGGTCCATAATGACATTGTCCTGAATCCCGCTGTCCAGACAGGAGGCATAAAGACTGGAATCGACAACCGCCTCTTTGAAAACAGGATAGGTATCCAGTTCCTTGAATTTCTCTATAACCTGAAATCCGTCTCCTCCGCTGCGGGTGACATAGATGTCCCGGTCTGTGGAGACAGGCAGCATAATGCCTTCAAAGTAATTGTTCTCGTACCGCAGTTCCACCTTCTGACCGGCCTGAACCTTTCTTAAGTTAATAAAATCCCGGACGGCATCAATAATGCCCATTGTATCGGTTGTGCTGATGCCGTTTTCACCCAGATGGTAGGCCAGGGAACTGCCGTATTCGATGTAGGTGTCCCTGATTTCAAGGCGGGTGTCAGGAAGGTCTTCCGGAACAGATGCAGGAATTGCATTTCCCTGATTGCTGAGAGCAGCAGTGGTGGCCTGTGTGTTTCTTGATACGCTGATCTGCAGAAAAAGAGCTGCTGTAAGCAGTACTGTAAAGATGACAGACTCCCATCCTTTTCTTTTTATTATTCCGGATATTCGTCCCATACGATTTTTATCGGCAGATTCAGACAAAGGTATTACTCCGTATAAGGCTGTTCTCTGGTGTATTTTTCAAGCATCTTCTGATCTTTGTGGGAGAGGATCGCCTCCATCAGAATGCCCTGCTCTTCGTACTCTTCCTTGAGAACAATGCTGTTGCGCCTTACATATGCCACTATATCCCACTTATCAGCAGGAATCAACAATGTTTTAACCGGCAGCTCGGCTTCCAGAACCTCCTGGATGCCCTCTTCCAGCGCCTCCCGGCCTGCACCGGTTTTTGCTGACAGCATCACCACCGTACCCTCTTCATTTTTCAGAAAATGGGCCATTTCATCGGGATCATCCAGCCTGTCGCTTTTATTGAAAACAAGCAGAACGGGCTTGTCGCCGGCTCCCAGTTCATTCAGAACGTCTTCGGTGACTTTTTTATGCTCCCGCCATTCGGGGTTGCTGATATCAAGGACATGAATAACGGCATCTGCCATAACCGCCTCTTCCAGGGTGGACTTGAAGGCCTCCACAAGATTATGGGGCAGTTTGCGGATAAAACCTACGGTGTCGGTAATAACAACCTGCCGTCCCCCGGGAAGATGAACCCGTCTGGAAGTGGGATCAAGGGTGGCAAAGAGTTTATCTTCCGCCAGCACATCGGCCCCGGTCATCATATTGAGGATGGAGGATTTTCCCGCATTGGTGTATCCCACAATGGAGAGTGTGGGAACAGGCAGATTACGCCGTTTTTTTCTCTGGGTTTCCCGGTTTTTCCGGACATGGGCCAGCTCTTTCTTCAGGGAGGCGATTTTGCTTAAGACCATCCGCCTGTCGCTTTCCAGCTGGGTTTCCCCTTTCCCCCTGGTTCCCTTGGCTCCCCCTCTCTGTCGGGACAGGTGGGTCCAGGCGCGGGTCAGACGGGGCAGACTGTACTGCATTCTGGCCAGGGCAATCTGGAGAACCGCCTCACGGGTGGAGGCTCTGTCGGCAAAGATATCCAGAATAACCTCTTCCCGGTCAATGACGGTGATATTCAGGTCTCTTTCAATATTTCTCTGCTGGGAAGGACTCAGGTCGTAGTCGAAGACCACCAGGTCCGCAGAACAGTCTGCAGCCGCCTGAGCGATCTCTTCAAGCTTGCCTGTACCCACCAGATACCGGGGATTGGTCTTCCGCAGCTTCACCATCATGCTGTCCACAGGAGGGATTCCCATGGTTTCGGTCAGACTGGCCAGTTCATTGAGATGATTTTCGGCTTCCTGTGCTGTTTCATTCTCATCCTGAATACCGATAAGCAGAGAGCGTTCGCACTTTAGAGAGAGAATATCCCTCTCTTCCAGCCGTTCAAATACAGGTTCCACTAATACCTCCGGGTTCTTCGATTATGACTCTTTATCCCTGCTGTTGTCCAGATCATCGGTACAATTCAGATCGGACTGATCCTCCGGACCTGCTCCTTCCTCCAGGAGAGTATAGGGCATATATCTGTGAACCGGCGAACACATGGCCTCGAAAATATTATCCTTGATATGAGTCCCTTCTTTCGCTGCGATTTCATCAATGATACTCCGGGCATCCAGCCTGTTGGATGTGGTACCGTAACTGCAGGTTGCCGCAGCTTTCAGAAGGTCCATGTCCTCGGCAAAATCAATGATCTCCTGCTCTTTCACATAGGCAAGGGGTCTGATCACAGTAAAAGGATAGCGGTCGTATTTCAGCTTGGGCAGCATGGTGGACAGTTCGGATTTATACATCATATTCATAAAGAAAGTTTCCAGAATATCATCCATATGGTGTCCCAGGGCAATCTTGTTATAACCATGCTCACCGGCATAGCGGAGAAGCTCCATACGCCTTTGTGTGGAGCACCAGTAACAGTTCATGGACTTTCCGGGCTTGAGCCTCTCCATAATGGGTACCTTGATAATCTCGAAGGGGATATCCCACTGTTCCATCAGTTCTGCCATAACCGGTGATTTTCCGCACCCGGGGAAATCTCCTTCAATATGAACGGCCCCCAGTTCAAAGGGGATGGGGAATTTTTTCTGTTTATGGCCCAGAAAGTACGCCATGGTCAGTGAGTCTTTGCCCCCTGATATGGCCAGCAGTATTTTATCACCCGGTTCAATCAGATTGAATTTCAGCAGACCTTTATCGACCTTCCGGGACAGTGTTTTGCGGGACATTTTTTCTCCTTGCATATATCTTTGGGAAGTGATTCAACAGGCTTCAGAGCCCGGTTCAGATTCATAGTGAATCACTACTCTTTATCCGATACAACGGCCTATTCTAAAGATCTGGTGAGGGAACCTCAATCCCTGCTCCCCTTTACAGGGAAAGGTTATGGTCAAAATAGTGTGTATCTGTTATTTTTCAATGAATATTTCTAAAAACTGATTTTCGGGAGTCCCTTGATGTACACAGGTGAAATTGCCGCCTTAATAACAACCATCTGCTGGATGGTTTCAGCCCTGTCCTTTGAAACCTCAGGCAACAGAATAGGCTCTCTGCCGGTCAACCTGATCCGCCTTGTCATGGGTCTTCTGTTTATGGAGATCTTTATGATCCTCAGCCGGGGCATATGGATGCCTTCTCTGGCACCGGACGGAACCTTCTGGTATATCTTCGCATCCGGATTTATCGGTTTTTTTATCGGCGATATGCTGCTGTTCCGTTCGTATATTGAAATAGGGTCCCGGGTGGCTCTGCTGATCCTCAGCTTTGTCCCTCCCATAACGGCTTTTCTGGAATGGCTAGTTATGGGACAGGTCCTCTCGCTGCAGGGCTGGATCAGTATGATTGTGGTGCTGACGGGGGTTCTGCTGGTTCTTTTGAAAAAAGAGGCTAACACAGTTGTTCTGAAACACCCCGTAAGGGGAATCCTACTGGCTCTGGGCGGAACCATCGGGCAGTCAACCGGTATGATTCTCAGCCGGATGGGTATGGGATCATCCGACCCGATTCAGGCGACACAGATCAGAGCCTTTGCCGGTCTGTGCGGATTCATCCCTCTCTTTTTCATTCTGAAGATCTGGCCCAAGGTGTTTAAGGGGATGAAAGACGGAACAGCCATGGCCCAGCTGTCGCTGGGAGCCCTCTTCGGTCCTTTTATCGGAGTGGCTCTGATGCTCTATGCCATGCAGCATACAACAGCAGGAATCGTCTCCATTATTACGGCTTTAGTTCCCATAGTTGTCATCCCCCCCTCCCTTATTCTGTTTAAAGACAGAATTACCTTAAGGGAAGTGATCGGGTCATTTATTGCTGTGGGGGGAGTTGTTATCCTGTTTCTCTGATTCTAAAAGCGTCCCGGATTCCGGCGGTACAAAGCCCTCAGGCTTTTGTCAGGAAACGGGGTTCCTCATCGGTCTGACCGGTATAAACGCCATGATACTCTTCGGGCATAAGCCGGGCTATCTGGATCATGACCTCGTCTGCAATCTGCTGCCTGACTTTAGAATCGGATTTCACACCTTCGGGAATGGTTATATTCACCGGTTCCCCTACTTTAATGGTAATGGGTGTTCTTTTGAATTTCTTCAGATTGGATGCAAGATTCTCACCGCCCCAGTGTCCCATGGGAATAATGGGGGCATTTCCTTTCTGAGCAAACATAATAACACCGGCTTTACCTTTCAGGAGTTTTCCGTTCCGGCTTCTGGTTCCCTCGGGAGCCAGACAAAGGAAGTCGCCGTCTTCAAGCACCTTGATGCAGTTTTTCATGGCCTGAATATCCACGGCACCCCTTTTAATGGGCAGAACCTCCCAGAGATTCATCAGAAACCGGGTAAATGCCTTGTCCCAGAGTTCAGACTTTCCCAGGGCAATGGTTCTCCGGGGTCGGAGGAATATATACAGAAAAGGGGCTTCCAGAAAGTTTATATGATTGGTAACCAGGATAAAGGGCCCTTTGGCGGGAACCTTCTCCAGATCCTTTTTATCGATTCGGCAGGCAGCTATAAGCAGTCCTTTGATAAGTCCGTTTACCAGCCTGTAAAACAGTTTCACTACTATCTCCTCATAATTCCGGCTCAGCGTCTCTGTATGCATTCTGAACGGCTACAATCTCGTCTATACGTTCAATAAAACAGTCCACCAGTGCGGGATCAAAATGGCCGCCTCTCTCTTCAGTGAAAAGCTGAAGAATATTATCAAGAGGCCAGGGCTCTTTGTAAATCCTCCGATTATACAGAGCATCAAAGACATCCACAATAGCTGTGATTCTCCCCTCCAGACTGATTTCATCTCCCTTCTTTTTGTAGGGATATCCCTTACCATCCCAGCGCTCGTGATGTTCAAGGGCTATGTCCGCTGCGGTTTTAAGAACATATTTGGAGGAACCTTTTAAGATTTCATACCCCAGAAGGGTATGGGTCTTCATCATTTCAAACTCTTCATAATCCAGACGCCCCGGTTTATTGAGAATTTCATCGGGAATCCCGATTTTTCCGACATCGTGCATGGGAGTGGCCATCTGAAGAGTTTTCACATCTTCCTCACTCATCCCCATAGCCCGTCCCAGAATGACCGACATACCCGTTACTCTCTGAATATGGTGAGCCGTCTCCTTGGACCGTGTTTCCACAACCTCACCCAGAGTACAGATTACTTCCTGCTGGGTCTCTTCCACTTCTTTATTCAAGTAAAGGTTTTTAAAGGCCATGGAGGCATTCATGGAAAAAATCTGAAGCAGCTGTTTTTTAAAATCACTGATTTTATTCAGTCCCCTGAAAATCAGGATGTTAAAGGCGTGTCCGGAAACTGGAAAATAGCCGATGTAATCATTCCCTTCAAAGTAGCTTTTTTTCTCCTTCAGAGCTTTTTGGGCATACTGCACCATTTTCGGATCATTCAGATCTGCCAGAGTTTTAGCCCCTTCACCTGCTTTACAGCAGCTGCAGTCTCCCGCCAGGATTTTAATTTCATCGGGGTCAAACTTCTTGCCGCAGCATTCATGCTGAAGAAAAACTGATTCCTCACTGGCATTGACAAGGCCGGATATCTGAACCAGAACACCATCGGCAAAACTGTTTATGGAGTGGTCGCCAAATAAACCGGATGTGGCATCCAGAACTTTCTCCAGGCCCTGTCTGTTCCGCTCAATGGTCATCAGATGATTGTAGCTCCGCAGGGATGCTGTAACGGCCACAAAGAGCTTGTCCGCTGTGAGCTCACTCTTCTCTTTGTAGTCATTGATCTCATAATCGTTAACAATTTTCCGGATGGGAGCCATTCCGGGCTGACCGGTTCTCAGGATAATCCTGATAAAGGGATTCCCCAGCTCTTCCCTGATAAACCTGACTAGCTGAAGCCCTGAATCGTCATGCTCCATAACCACATCCAGCAGAACCAGAGAAAAACGCTCATCCTCCCGGAGAATCTCCTTTGCCTCTGCGGAGGAATAGGCACTGACCAGTTTTATAGGTCTGTCCTCAAAGTTCCAGTCTTTCATCACAAAGCCGGTCATAGTGTGAACTTCCCTGTCGTCATCCACAACAAGTATGTTCCAGGTTTCCTTTTTAAGAGGCTCCTGTTTGACTTGAGATTCAGTTTTAAATTTCAGTTTTGCCATTAAGAGATTCCTGGTTGTATTATTTTATCTACTATAAATAGTAAATCGGAGTCTCAGTTATATCTAATAATTTTAGTGTTTTTTAGGTGTTCTTTATTTAACGATCCGGCCTTTCCAGTTTACACCGGGAGTCAGACGGAACTTGATGGTATAGTAGGTCGCCATAAAAAGAAGATTGGTATACTGCAGAGGATACAGAATAATATTGTACCAGGGGAGTTTGTGAAACACCGTTACAATGGTCCACATCAGTGAGAATATGATAATAGGTGCGGCAACCAGAGTTGTCATGGTTCCGGTGAAAAGTGCCTTTGCAAATACAAAAAAGGGCAGATTGACGGTCATGAAAATGAGAATAAAGGTAAGAATATAGAGAATGATCCGGAAGCCGATGGATGAGTAAATATTCTTGCCGAATCCTCTGAAAGCATCGGCAAAGTTGTCATACATATGACAATCCACATATTTCTGGGCATCCAGGAACATAGTCTTGTAGCCTCTGTGCTTCACCTCTTTTCCGAAGGCCACATCCTCGGTAATAAAGTGTTTGACATGCTCAAAACCGCCGATTTTATTATAAACTTCCGCCTTAATACAGAAATACTGACCCAGACAATAGGAAGCCTGTTTCCATTTCATCAGATCAATAGCCGGCAGAGGCATGATAACAGATGTCATGATGTACAGAATGGGCACATTGATCAGTTCCCCGAAGGATTTTATCAGCTCGTTGGGCAGTCCTGATATGAGATCTGCCTTGTGATGCATCATATTGGTAATGATAAAAGAGAGACTGTTGGTTTTATGGATTGTGTCGGCATCACTGAACAGGAAATACTCCCCGGCGGCATAGTGACTGAGCTGCTGCAGAGCCCAGGGCTTGCCGTACCAGCCCTCGGGAAGTTTACTCCCCGTATACACTGAGAGTTTCTCGTGTTGTCCAGCCATTTCTTTCAGTATGGCATGTGTGCTGTCTGTAGAATTATCATCAATAACAAGGATTTCGTAATCCGGATAATCCTGATTAAGGAGAGATTCAATACACTCCCTGATATTGTCTTCCTCGTTCCTGGCGGGGACCATAACTGTCACTTTCGGGTGTCTCTCCAGCTTCTTTCTGGAAGGATTTTTACTCCGAATCAGCATATAACTGACATTGACGATACTCAGCAGGAGATAGTATGAGCAGATGATGATGGAAATGATGCTCAGGATTTCAGAAACTGTAAATTTTTGCATGCCGTTCATACTTCTATTTCATTTAGTCCCTATTGTCAAGAAATTTCCAATTGAAGATCTCGAATACACTCTCAAACCGCTTTGGAGGCTCAGCAGTGATACAGAGTTCCTCTCCGGTAAGAGGATGGGTCAGTTCCAGAGCCCCTGCATGGAGCATCAGCCCGTCAACATGGAAGTGCTCAGTAAAATGATGATTGCAGAATGTGTCACCATGGGAGGTATCACCCACTATAGGATAGCCCAGACCGGCCAGATGGCGTCTGATCTGATGGAACCGGCCGGTTAAAGGCTGCACCGCCACAAGGGAATAACGGGAGGTTTCAAACTTCCGGGAAGGAATAGGGATTTCAGCCGTATCCAGCCGTTTAAATGTTGTGACCGCCTCTTTCATTTCCAGGGTCTCATAGTTTTTAAGCTCTTTCTCAATCCTCCCCTCTTCCGGAATATATCCCCGAACCACAGCCCAGTAGGTTTTACGGATGGTGGATTCTCTGAAACAGGCAGAAAGGGCAGCGGCGGCCTCTTTGCTGAAAGCCGCGGCCAGGACACCGGAAACGGGACGGTCCAGCCTGTGTACAGGCAGTGGGGGCTTCTCAAACTGAGAGTACAGCCTTTTCACAAGGGTATCCCGGTCAGAGGAAAAGATGCTTCTGTGTATCAGTACACCGGCAGGTTTATTGATAAAGGCATAATGTTCATCCTGCCAGAGGATGTCTATTGTATCTTCTTTTGATTGCTCCATAACTCGGTTCAGAGTGTAATCCCTGTACCGGGAAATGACAAGTGAGGATTCTTTTCATTCTCCGGGAGAGATTTCCTGGATGGGTAAAAAAATTTACTGCGTATTTGAATCAACAGCTTCCATATGCCCCTGATTCTGATATCTGCACATGGAGGGTATATTGCTTGTCTGTCAATTCAGCCGTTTTCTGCTCAATGATACTGTTGATCATTATAAAAACCGCATCCAGCCTGCACCCGCAGAGCCTGAGAGACCAGATGGAGACAATCGATCTTCAAAGCTGCATCAACATAGCGGTTATGCAGAATCCTAAGCTCATAACGGAAAGACTGAACAGACAGGACGACTGGAAACTCCACCGCCTGCAGTTCAGGGAGTTCTTCCCGGAACTGGCGGTTAAATTCTCAAAATCAGATTCGGTGACCTACAATGCTCCTGACAGCAGGATAAATAGCCTGGGGTTCAGTGTGAATCAGAAACTCTTTAACAGCGGCAATGATATTGCCGATTACCGCTCGGCGGGAAGGGAGTTGAAACTCAGAGATCTCTCTTCTGCTGATTTAAGGGATAATATTATATATCAGGTCAGTCACCAGTATATTGAGATTCTGAAATACAGGGAGATTCTCAATGTACAGAGACAGTCTCTTGATAATCTGGATACTCAGGTCCGCATAGCAGAAATGGAATACGATCTGGGAGGTCTAACCAGATCAGATCTTCTGGATATAAAAATACGACGGTCCCAGTACTCTCTGAATCTGAGGGACAACAATGAACAGGTCCTGCAGAAAAGATACAATCTGGCCTCCTTGATGGATCTATCCGTTTCCGATCTACCTCCCCTGGCGGGAACCCTGGATCTTGATTATGTCAGTCAAACTGCCCTGACAGAGGCAGACAGTGACCGGACAGTCCCCCTGCTGACTGGAATGGCTCTGGACTTCAGCAAAGAACTGCAGTCATCTTATCTGAAAGAAAGAAATGCCCGGCGGGATGTCTTTGAGGCACGGTTCTGCTGGCTGCCTGAAATTGAGGCCACAGCTGATGTCCGATTCACCGGTTCCCGCTTCCCTCTGAGCCAGCCGTCCTTTTCAATGGGCCTCAATTTCAGTTTTGACGCTCCACTTCTGCCGGGCCGTATTGAAGTGCAGACAGGTAGAAGCAATCCCTCAGAGCACAATCGGTCCATACGTTCAGAAACCGGTGTTCTGGAGAATCTGGACGCCCTGGTCCTTCCCTCAATTGCCCGGAACAGACTGGAAAACATTCACAGGGAAACTGAAGAACTGAAACGTCAGATCAGTTTCAGGGTTCAGGCTCTGATCCATTCCATTCAATTTAATTCCCACAGATGTGCCCACACAAGGGAAAACGCGGCCCTGGAAACAGACAGGCTGGAAATAGAAGGTATCCGGCTGGAAACAGGTGAGCTGACACGCCTGGATTATGTGAAAGCCGAAGTTCGCCTGGCCAATCATAAAACGGAACTGATTGAAGCGGTAGCTGCTCTGTACAGGGACGAAATGGAACTGGCCATGATCTGCGGAACAGTTCCTGACAGTGAAAGGGACAGTCAATGGCGTCTCATTATCAATCAGGAGGAGTAATTATGCGTACAATTTTATTTTTCATAGGAATCTCTGCCTCTCTCCTGTCCTGCCATCAAAAACAGAGAGCAGACAGTTCGGATCAAGTAACACAGATTCCCTCGGTGGAAACCTATTTGTGCACATCAGTATCTGCCGCCGAGACAGTGGAAACCTATGGTCTTGTCACAGCCGCTCAAAAGGCAGATATTTTTCCTCCTTCTGAATCCCTTATTAAGAGACTCTTCTTTGAGGAAGGAGACGAGGTGAAAGAAGGGGACATCCTTGCTGAACTGGATTTACAGCAGATCGATCTGCAGATAAGAGAAGCGGAAGTCAATATTGAAAGCTGCCGGACAGCTCTGGATCTGGCGGAAAGAAAACTTATTGAAAAAAGGAGACAGGTCGAATCCAGATTCTACACCATAAACAGTGCCGAAATTGAACTGGCTAAAAAGGATTCCGAACTCCGGAGAATGAAGGAGATTCTGAACAACAAACGGAAACTGTATGAAGCCGGCGGTATCAGCAAAGATGATTTTTTATCAGTGGAACTGAGTTATCTGGACAAGGAATCTGAATACGAACAGGCATTATGCAGTCTTGCCATTCAGAAAATCGGGTTCCGGGAAGAAGATCTGCTGCAGGAGGGATTCTCTACCGGTGGGCAAGCTTCACAACTGAAGGAAAACTATATTCTGCTGAATACCATGGTGGCCCGGGGGGAGCAGAAAATGTCCGAATCCGCCCTGAAGGTTGCCGAGAAAAAACTTGAATCCCTCCTTCTGTACAGAGAGGAGAATATCATCCGTGCCCCCTTTCCCGGCATTATCGTCCGCCGTTTCATGGATGAAGGTGAAAAAAGCAGCAGAGACAGACCGTTATATCATATCTGCGGTTCAGAGAAACTATATGTCAGTTGCCGTCTGAGTGAAAATGAGCTGAATACAATCAGGAAAAATCAGATTGTTGATGTATTCTCTCCCTCCGTCGGTACCTCTGTGTCAGGAACGGTTGAACAGATTTCTCCCTGGATAGACAGTGACTCCGGTCAGGGGGAAGTAAAGATCAGTATTAACGGCCGGAATGACCTTTTCCGCTTCGGTCAGTTCGTAGAAGTAAAAATAACTGTGAACGATCCATTGGATCAGATGTTGATTCCATCGGCTTCAGTCCTGGATGAAAGTGTTTTTCTATTAAAGGGCAATCATATATTCAAAAGAAGCCTCTTAACCGGAAACCCTGTTGATGGAATGCTGCCGGTTCTGGATGGACTGGATGAGGGAGACCTGATTGTCCTCAATCCTGTCAGGGGGTTCAGGGACGGCATGGAGGTGGCAATCCAATGAAAAGAAAAAGCAAATGGCAACCCCTGATAACTGCCCTTTCCCTGCTTATGGTATGGTTTGGCTCCTGTTCTCTTATCAATCTGAAACAGGATATATTCTTCACCGCCGCACCGGTTGAAGATTATGAGATTATGGATAAAGACGTTTCTATATCCATACAGTTCAGTGAAGCCGCCGACAGGAAAAGTGTGGAGAGCATTGTATCGGTCAGGAGAAACAATAGCAGCATCGATCTGCATTACGATTGGGAGAGCGATACCAGGCTGATTCTGTCTCCCCTGGAAGACCTGTACAGGGGTGTGGAATACCGTCTCCACTTCAAAGGTATGTACCGAAATTCAGCTGGCACAGAAAGAGAGGCGACCCTGTCCCGTCCTTTTTATGTGGAAAGTTCAGATTTTTCACCCTTGAGGGTTACAGAATCATTCCCTCATCTGGGGGGGAGACTGAACGTTAAAGACACCCTTGTTATCCACTTTAATCAGCCCTTTGATCCGGCATCCCTTGATGACGCTCTGAAACTCAGCCCCTCTGAAGAATTTGATTTAAATTGTTCCGGAGATAACAGGATTCTGGAAATAATCCCTGAAGAGGGCTGGGCCAATCTGCAGAACTACAGGCTCCGTATTGATGGAACCCTGAACAGTATGAACGGTGATCCTCTCCTCCCTGAATGGGAGTTGCCCTTTTTTGTCGAAAACAGTGTATCCATTCCGGAAGTAAGGGCCTGTGGAAGCTGCAGCCGGAACAGAATGGAGGATTTTCCCTGGGTGAGTGACAACCTGGATACTCTTCTGGAGAGTCAGGGCATCAGAATCCGTTTTTCAGAAGCCATGGATCGTGACAGCTGTGAAGGGGCTTTCAGCATTGAGCCTCCTCTGGCAGGTGATTTCTTCTGGACAGAGGGTGATCTTGTATTTCTCCCTGATTCAGGGTTTCAATCCGGACAGTCCTTCCGGCTTCAGATAAGTACCCGGGCGGAGAGTACAGGAGGGATAGCAATGGAGACTCCCTATGTTCGGGATTTCAGTCCCTTTATTGAGGCAGTTGAACTGATAACACTGGAATGCAGCAGCGCAGAGGGATTCGAACTCAGTACATTCAGTACAACGGAAGCCGTTGATCTGCCTGTAGAAGCTCCCTATCCCAGTGAGCTGCTCTTTCATTTTACTTTTTCGGTCCCGTTTTCTGCTGATTCAGAAAAACAGGCCGTTCAGGATGCCCTTTCCTTCTATGAAGTGTTCGGAAGCGGAAGCAGCCCTGCTGCCGGTATGTACTCCTGGAGCAGTGACTTCAGAATGACCGTATTGTTCAGCGGGTTTGCACCGGAACCGGAGAGAGAGCAGTATTTCCTGATGACCCTTGCAGGAGGACCCGGTGGTATAAGCAACAGCAAGGGGTCAGTCATGAAACAGACAGTCTCCCAACTCTTCAGGATGGTGGAACAATGAAAAAAATGATGGCCTTTCTTTTACTGGTTCATGTTTTGTTCTCTTTCTGGGCCTGCCGTCTTATGGAAGAGTTACTCCACTCATCACCTCCTGAAGTTCTCTCCTGCCGTCTGGAACCCGATTGTTTTGTCCTGTGTTTTTCTGCAGAAATGAATAGAAACCTGACTGAATCCGCACTGACAGTTCTGGAGGAGGATGATCCTGTTGAAATCGGCTTTTTGTGGAATAAGAATGACCTGTCCTGTACGCCGCATGCAGGGGTTCAAAAAAACAGAAACTACACAGTCCTACTCGACAGCAGTGCCGAAGACAGTTACGGGAACTCCTTATCAGAAACCTTTAATCGTTTTTTCCCCCTCAGGGAAGATGGGGTATCCCCGGAAATCCTGTCAGTCCTGC
>JAQQAM010000262.1 GCA_028532905.1 Spirochaetales bacterium | reverse complement strand
ATCCGGTACAGAAGAAAGGCATCCTTATCAAAGGTGAAAAAAGTATTGTCTTTCTGGCCGATGAACCGGTCCTTCTGTTGAACGGCCGTGAGGTTGTTCACACAGCGGCTATCCTCTACGAATCCGGGAATCTGAGATTCTCTTCAGATACTGCGAACCTGATCAGCAGATTTTTCCTGAATCAGTCCGCTGAATCAGTTCCTTCCGGATTCAGGGTTTCTGCCATAATACTGGATCCCGGTCACGGGGGGAGAGACTCGGGAGCCACAAGCCGTTATCCGGTAGACGGTATCAATGTTGCCCTGCAGGAGAAAAATCTTGTTCTGGATATCACTCTGGCCCTGCAGGAAAAGCTGGAAGAGAAATATCCCGATAAGGATATTATACTGACAAGATCAAATGACATTTATCCCACCCTGGAAGACCGTGTTGAACAGGCAAACAGTATCATTACAGGAGACGGTGAGGGGATCATCTACATATCGATTCACGGAAATGCCAGCCTCAATATGAAAGCCGAAGGTTTTGAAGTCTGGTTTCTTCCTGAGGACTACAGAAGACAGCTTATAAACGATGACAGCGATGATAATATAAATACAGTTCTGAATACTCTGATGGAAGAGGAGTTCACCCTGGAAAGCAAAAAGCTGGCGGGATACATCCTTGATAACCTGGAAAAGGAAATCGGAAGCTCCTCCACGAACAGGGGGCTGAAGGAAGAATCCTGGTTTGTCGTCAGAAATGCAATGATGGCATCGGTTCTTGTGGAAGCGGGTTTTATAACCAATAAAGAAGAAAGCGCCAAGTTGAGAGACCCCGCATACTTGAAGAGAATTAATAATGGCATCTATAATGGCATAGTTGATTTTGTAGATTTTTTTGAAAACAGGTTTAATGAATGATTAAAAAAATATTGCCCTATACACCAGTGGCACTGATGCTTGTAATTCTGATTACTGTGACCGTTCTGTTCAATTATGAAAAAGGAAGAAACAGTTACATTCTGTTTTTCCCTCTGGACACAATGAACGGCAGCAATGCAGAAATGAGAGATGTTTACCGTTCCTCTGATAAAGACAGAAGACTTGAAATATTTATTAATGAACTGATCCTCGGACCGGTTTCCCTCAAAATGAACTCCTTTATTCCATCCGGAACTAAAATCAGATCATTTATATGGAATGACGATGTTCTGTATCTTGATATGAATAAAGAATTTATCAGAGACACAGCATCTATTCCTCTGGATTATGAGGCGAGAATATCAATTCTGAAGAGGAATATTCAGTTTAATTTCCCGAAAATCAGGGAAATCAGCCTGACAGTGGAAGGCCAGGTTCCAGGTTCAGAGTACTTCGGCCTATCGGAAGAATAGTGATCCTGAATTAGCAAAAAAAATTTTAAATCGTTGACAAACATGTTGGCATCTGTATAATTTTGAAATATAAATAAAATGAAATGAAATTCGAAAGGAGCTATTAATGAAACGGTTCTTCACTTTCTTGTTGTTGGCGGTTTTTTTCCTGACTGGATCAGTATTTGCTGAAGAATCAGTTCTGATTAACTTTTCAGATCTGATCGATGACTATCAGGGACAGAATAAAGCAACTGTAATGGACTTCAGTTCTGTAGCGGGAACCCGCTATACTGAAGAAGAGAAAGCAGCCATGCAGACATCTCTGCTGGTTCCCAACTGGGAAGTTAAACTTTCCTCATCTTCACAGACTGTAGTGAATAACTCACTGTCTTATGTTCTTGGCGTTCCTGTAAACAATGACGTTAATAATTTTGCGACAGCCGGTGACCAGGTTATGGGTATCAGAGTGCATTTCCCTGAAGGCAACTTCAACGGCTATGCCTGGATTAAACCCCCATTTGAAATTCCTGCTTACGCTACAAGCACTGTTGATGACGAAGCTGTAAAAGGTGACCAGTTCTCCGGTTACGGTGTCGTTAAGAATGTTGGTGTACTTAAATCCATCAAGGTACGTGTTTATGGAATGAATTTCCCCATGGGTCTGGGTCTTGTTCTTCGAGATTCAAGAAACAATAAACAGTCTGTTTTCCTGAGCTACCTCGATTTTGACGGATGGAGAGAGCTTGAGTGGCAGAACCCCAATTATGTATCTGAAATCAGAAACAGAGAGCTCAGAAATGATCCCCTTTATCCCAGAAGCATGCCTGCTCTGACACTGGACAGCATCTATATTTATAGAGATGCCATGCAGGAAGGCGGAGATTTCATCTCTTACATCAAAGATATCAGCATCATTTATGACCAGGCTGTACTTGATGAACTCAATTCCGACATCGACCATGAATCCACATGGAGCATTCTGGCAGACAGAGAAGAAGCCAGAAGAAATGCTGAACTCAAGAGACTGGGTAATGTTCAGGTTCTCAGATATCTGGAACAGCAGAAAATGCACTCTGATGAGGAAGTTGAAGGCGAAGAAGCTCCTGAAGAAGCTCCCGCTGAATAATTCTGAATTAACTTAATAGACCGATTTTAAGCTCTATTAAATATAAAGACCCCGCAAGGGGTCTTTTTTTATTGACTCCATTTGAATCCCGATACAACTGTAATCTGATAAAATGGAACATCAGAAAGCTCTATGGAGCCGCTGGAGACAGGATAAATTTTATTGTCAAATCCGATGAATACAGTTGCTTTCGGATTTATATAAAAATCACTGCGCAATCCAAAGAGAATATTTTTCAGTTCCACATCACTACTGTCCTGAAAGGTTCTATTGAGTATTTCATAGCCCAGTTTGGTCTCAATTTTAAATAGGGCTCCTTTTTCAAAAAAATTAGCATAGAAAATATAACTGAGACTGCTGTCAGTATAAGGATCAGTACCCGAGAGTGAAGCGTAGTTATCAAGGGCTTGTGTAAAGTAACACAGGATATGGTTCTGCCGCAGATAAAAACCCAGCGTATAACTGCCGGAATAGGTGCTGTAATCATTCTTGGCACCGACATATTGCGCCGGTATCATATCTCCTTTGAGTTCCAGATAGATTCTTCCGGGCCACTCTCCTCTGACCATTCCTGAAAAGCCGGGTTTAACTAGAGTATAGGTCTCATTGATTACACCGAATACAGGACCGAAAGCAATGGTATAATAGGGTTGTTTGAATTTAAGTTCAGCGGCAATGCTGTACCCTTTAATGATATCTCTATCCAGTTCAAAGCCGTATTGAAGATCTTCATTCAGTCCGGCTGTATCGTAGTAGAATAAATTGGCGGCCCATTGAAAATAGGGGATATACTCTGTAGAACTGCTGTCATAATCGGAAATTCCGTAATTTCCGAATTCCGTTGTAAATCCCGTTTCCAGAGCGATTAGAGACGATGTCATCAACATCACAAATACAAGAACAACTGTTTTTTTCATCAGGCCAAACCTTTAAATTATAATTCTATACTTTGATTTTCGTATATTTCTACCTCTGATCTTAGTATTATCTTGCGCCAGTATGTATAAAAAGTTTAATTGGATATTTTTTACAAAACAAAGTCTTATGAGGATTTAATTTGTTTACACAGGACTATTTTCGTATGTATAATGCGAAATGTCTTTGTAAAAATCGACAGTTTAATCTATTATAAAAAATATGCAAAACCGGAACAGAAAAAGCGAGATTACCAATGAGTGATTACCTAGATCCGAATAATGAAGAACTTCTAAAAGATTTTTATTCTGAAGCCAATTCTCAGGTTGAAATTCTCGAGCAGAATATCCTGGCTATTGAAGACAATCCTGAGGACAGGGATTCTGTTGATGAAATATTCCGAGCGGCACACACCCTCAAGGGGGGAGCTGCAACCGTACAGATGACAGAACTGGCTGAATTCACCCATCTGGTTGAGGATCTTCTGGATGATATCAGAAGTGATAAAATTAAAATTGATGAAGCTGTTGTAGACAATCTTCTCGCTTCAATTGATGTTATAAAGGAAATGCTTGCGGCCCGTATTGACGGCTCCGTTTATGATGAAAATATTGATACACTGAAGCATAATCTTAAAACCTTAAGCGAAGGCAAGGGTGACTCCGCGGCTGCACCTGCCAGTCCGACTCCTGCAAAGCAGGAGTCTACTGACAGCGTTCCGGATACAAAAGCTTTATCCGAGTATGAAATACTTGAACTGAAAGAGGCCGCCGGCGGCATACCCGTCTTACAGGTGTCTGTGGGGTTTGATGAAGCAAATCCCATGAACTCAGTCGGCGGGATTCAGGTCTATGCCAAACTGAAAACATTCGGCCAGATTCTGAAAACAGAACCTGAGTTCGACAAACTTTATGAAGATCAGTATTTCCCGGTTGTTGATTATTTCATTGCATCAGATAATGATCCTGTGGCACTGGAAGCAGAGGCTTTTATCGGGGATGTCACATCCTATGTGGATGTCTCTATTCTGGGTCAGGAAAAATCAAAAGTAAAATCCGCCGGTGTTGTCAGGGAAGAACCTAAGGTAAGTATCCCCGATGAACCGAAAGCTCCGGAAACTGTGAAGGCTGCTGCACCACCCGCAAAAGCTGCTGTAGAAGAACAGAAACCTGAAAACAGTGAAGCTGCCATAAACAATGAGATCAGAAAGATCAATAAAGCCGAACCTCCCAAAGCAAAAAGCAAGGATTCTAGCGGCTCCATATTAAGAGTGGACAGCAAGAGAATTGATAATCTGCTGAACCTGGTGAGTGAAGCGGTAATCAATAAAGCAACATTTAATCAGATAAACAGTTCTTTTATCGATATTCAGAATGAACTGCAGAATGCAGAAAGCACATTCAAAGATAAACTCAAATCACTCTTTGATGATCTGCCTCAGTACCTTGAGGACATTCAACGGAATAAATCAGTTAAAGATGTCAAGAAAGAGATCAACGAAAAATATGAGGATCTGTTCACCATTTTTGATTCCTTTGAGAATAACTTCAAACAGACAATTGGTACATTTAAAAGTACAGCGGCTAATCTGGGAAGAAATACAGGGGATCTTCATGAAGCCATACTGAGAATCAGGATGGTTCCCATCAATCAGATCTTCTCGAGATTCCCCCGTCTTGTCAGAGACCTGTCTAAATCTCTCAGTAAGAAGATTAAACTGACAATTGAAGGGGAAGACACTGAACTGGATAAGTCGGTGATTGAGGAACTCCTTGATCCCCTGATGCATTGTGTGAGAAATTCTCTAGACCACGGTGTGGAAAGCCCTGAGCAAAGGGTTGCCTCGGGGAAATCGGAAGAAGGTCAGATCCTTCTGAAAGCCAGTAATGAAGGAAATATGATCGTCATTGAAATATCCGATGACGGTGCCGGAATAGATGTTGATAATGTAAAACAGAAAGCCATTGACCGTGGCATTATACACCCCAGCAAGAACCTCTCTGATGTGGAAGCCTATAATCTGATCTTTGAACCGGGATTTTCCACAGCAAAGGAGATAACAAATATTTCCGGCAGGGGAGTCGGTCTTGATGTTGTCCGCAAGGAAATTGAAAGTGTCTGTCTCGCAGTTAAGCCGGCTTATGCCATTACACTAACCTCCTGATGTCCGACCAGGATTAGCCGACCTTCGTGCTCCTCCGTTACTCTTTGGGAGGAGACCGCCCCAGTCAAACTGCCCGACTGACACTGTCCTTTGCCTGGATTCACAGGATCAAAGTTAGAATTAAAATATGACCAGGCTGGTAT
>JAQQAM010000261.1 GCA_028532905.1 Spirochaetales bacterium | reverse complement strand
ATGACAAAAAAAATCCTCCTTTCCGGGAGGATTTTTTTTGTCCATCCGCCTATAGTTTTAAGCCACAGGCTCATTCAGATGAATGGGAATAACATTGGGAGACGCTCCCCTTGCTCCCAGTTCTGTATCCATCATTAAAAGAGCATTGGGGTTATCCCCGATCAGTTTCAGTTTGGAAACCAGCTCATCCGCAGTGGCTTCTTCTTCCACCTGCTCATCCACATACCACATGAGAAAACTTTCAGAAGCAAAATCGTTAGCCTCTCTGGAAAGAGCAACCAGATTATTAATCAGGGATGTGACATGTGCCTCATGCTCAGCCACCTGCTGAAACACATCCAGATAGGTCTTCCATTCGGTTTCCGGCCCTTCAATGGGTTTGAGAACGACCCGGCCGCCTCTCTCGTTTACGTAGTTGTACATCTTCATTGCATGCATATTCTCTTCCAGGTACTGGCAGCGGAACCAGTGGGCAAAACCAGTCAGGCTTTTTTCCTCAAACCAGCTGCCCATGGAAAGATAAAGATATGCTGAATACATTTCCGCATTGATCTGCTCATTCAGAGCCTCTTCAATTTTCTTGTTAATAGCCATAATATTCCTCTTATTAATATTTCTTATAATAATGATAATCAATACTTTTTAAAAATTCACTATAAATCCCTATTTTTATTCCCTCCGGCCTACCGGATCAGTATTTGGAAATTTTACATGTTTTATTTGCTCATTGTCCCTCCAGTCCCTGAAAAAGGGGTGGTAAAATGACTCATGCACTCAGATAAACAGAACATACTGCTTCTTTTTCCCGATCAGCTCAGGGCTGATGCCTTAAGCTGTAACGGCTGCAGAGCCATATCCACTCCCCATCTGGACCGGCTGGCCTCAGAAGGAGTCAACTTCAAAACAGCCATCAGCCCCTCACCTCTCTGCGTTCCCGCAAGGGCGTCCCTTTTAAGCGGAAGGAACAGTCTGGAAACCGGAGTCCTCCACAACGGCAGCTGGCTTCATCCGGACAGACAGAACCAGGGGATACACAGCTGGCCCGAGCTCCTGGAGCAGGAGGGCTATACAACAGCGGCTATCGGGAAAATGCATTTTTACCCCTGGGATCTGAAAGAGGGATTCAGCCGCAGGATCATTGCCGAAGACAAGAGGCATATCCATATTCAGGATGATTACCAGGAATACCTCAAAGAAAAGGGACTCCGGAAATACCACGGCACGGATCATGCCAAATATCTGGATCAGAAAGGGGCCTGCGTCAGCCTGATTCCGAAAGAACACCAGGTGGATACCTGGGTGGCCGATTCAACGGTTGATTTTATTTTGAACCATATCAAAGAATCTCCGGACACACCTTTTGCCGTGATGAGCGGCTTTCCCGGCCCCCACTGTCCCTACGATCCCCCGTCAGAATATCTGGACCAGGTGGATGTATCCAAAATAGAGCGGCCTTTGGCAAGCCGTACTCCCTGGATGGTGGACCAGATCCGTCAGGTCTGCCTCCGTCCCTGGAACAAAGTGGATTATACAGATGCAACAGAAGAGGACTATATCCGACTACGGCAGCACTACCTGGCTCTGGTCAAACAGATTGATGACGCAGTGGGAAAAATCCTCTCCTGTCTGGATGAAAACAAGCTGACAGAGAGTACAACCGTCCTGTTCACATCTGATCACGGTGATTTTCTGGGAGATCATAATCTGATCGGCAAACATTACTACTATAACCAGTCTGTTCACATCCCCCTTCTGATCAGAGGAAAGGGATATAAGGCCGGGCAGGAATGCTCCAGCCCTGTCAGCCTCACCGATCTGTACACAACTATACTCAGTATTGCCGGAACCGGCTGCCGGAACCGGGAGGACAGCAGAGCCCTGACGGGAGAGGAAGATGAAAAGCGGATCCTGTTCGGAGCCACGGACATCGGATTCTATGCCGCCTGGAAAAGCTGGCGTCTGAGCCGTTATTACCAGGGAGACTCTCATCTCTACAACCTTGCCGATGACCCGGGGGAAGAAAACAACCGGATCGGCGACGGGAGCTGTCTGGATATCATCAACCGCATGAACAGTGCTCTGGATGCCTGGATTATCAATTCCACCATCCGGGCTCATTCCGATAAAAAGGTCAGTCCGGGAACAGATGATCCCGACAATGCCTACAACCGGAAAGGCTGGGTCAGACCCTACCCTTTTCCTTTGGACCGGAAGAACCAGTAAATAAGAGGAACCCCATGAACAAACCGAATATTGTATTCGTCCTGACAGATGATCAGGGCTCGGGAGATCTGGGCTGCAACGGCAATCCCTGGATCAAAACCCCTCACATCGATGCCTTTTACAATGAATCCTGCCGTCTGAGCGACTTTCATGTGGGGCCCACCTGTGCCCCTACAAGAGCCTCTCTGATGACCGGTCATTACGCCAACTCCACCGGGGTCTGGCACACAGTCGGGGGACGCTCCCTTTTGAGAAAAAATGAAGTGTCCCTGGCATCCGCTCTGGCCGCCTCGGGCTACACCAACGGGATTTTCGGAAAATGGCATCTGGGGGACAATGCTCCCTACCGGGCCATGGACAGAGGATTTCACAAAACCCTGGTACACGGCGGCGGGGGCATCAGCCAGGCACCCGACTGGTGGGGTAACGACTATTTTGACGACACCTATCTGGAAGATGGTCAGCCAAAAGCCTTTAAAGGACACTGTACGGACGTCTGGTTTGATGAGGCCGAACAGTTTATCCGGGAGAACCGGGAGAAACCCTTTTTCTGCTACATAGCCTGCAACGCCCCCCACTCCCCCTACAATATTATGAAAGAGTACAGCGATCCCTACCGGGGCGGGCTGGACACAGAGGATGATGAAAACCGCTCCCGGTTTTACGGCATGATCAGCCACATAGACGAACGCTTCGGCCGCCTCAGGGAGACCCTGAACCGGCTGGAACTGGAAGAGAACACCATTCTGATTTTTATGACCGACAACGGAACCTCCTGCGGCGGCGAATTTGATGAAGAGGGACATCTGCTGAACGGCTGGAACCATGGTCTGCGGGGTATGAAATGCTCCGAGTATGAAGGGGGGCACAGGGTGCCTTTCTTCCTGCGCTGGCCTGCCGGGGGGTACAGAGAACAGAGAGAGATTGCCAGCCTCACGTCGGTTGTGGATATCATGCCTACCCTGCTGGATCTCTGCGCTGTGGATCATTCTCTTGATTTTCACGGAGAATCCCTGGTCCCCCGGCTGGATGATCCCTCCCTGGAAAACAGCAGAATTGTTGTCACCGATTCCCAGAGGGTGCCGGACCCTGTGATGTGGAAGCAGAGCTGCGCCATGACCGGGTCCTGGCGCCTGATCAACGGAAAAGAACTGTATAACCTGGACAGCGACAGAGCCCAGAGAAATGACATTGCCCCGGATCATCCTGACATGGTTGAAACCCTCCGCAGAGGGTATGAACAGTGGTGGGATCTGGTGAAACCGGATTTTGACAGTGAGATTCCCATTGAGATCGGGGGATCGGTAAAAGAAGTCCGCCTCAGCTCCCACGACTGGAGAAATGATGACGGTGAACTTGTGTGGAACCAGAAACAGGTCCGGGAGGGGCTGCCTCTCAACGGTTACTGGGAAGTGGAGATATTAAAGCCGGGACAGTATGAAATAGAGCTTTGCCGCTGGCCCCGGGAAGGGTGCGGCCAGTTCCTGTCGGAAGGACCGGGAGAGGATGATGTGAAATGGGATAAAGAAGGGGTCGCTCCGGATTCTGTGGATTTTTACAGCGGCGGCAGGGCCCTGGAGATCACAGAAGCCGAATGCCGGGTTGCCGGTCTGACCATGAAAACCCGGGCCGGGGAACGGGTTGTGTTCCGGATGGAGCTGCCTGCCGGACCGGCTCACCTGGAGACCGTACTGCGGACAGCCGGAGGTGTGGAGCTGGGAGCCTATTACTGCTATGTCCGGACAGGATCTAAAGAGACTTTCTGATCTGGGAAGGACTCATGCCGAAGAACTTCTTGAACACTCTGGAAAAATAGAGAGGATCTGAATAGCCCACCAGCTGAGCGACTTCCCGGGTCATCAGATCTCTGTTCTCCAGAAGCTGTTCTCTGGCATGGTTCATCCGGATTTTCAGGATATAATCAGCCGGAGAAATGCCCATCTCATTCTTGAACAGGGTACTGATATAAGAGGGAACCAGACCGAACTTATTGGACAGAGTCTGACTGGAAAGGGGTTTGTTGAAGTTCAGGGTCAGAAACTCGGCCATCTCTTTGACCAGAGCTTCATTCTTCTCCCGCCGTTCCCCTTTGTGGAGCAGGATATCCCTGAGGATCTCTTCGCAACCGTCCAGGATTTCTCCGGTATTATAGCTGTTGCTGATCAGATCTTTGAGGATCATATCGATCCTGTCAAAACTCTTCTCCCGGCTCACAGTATTCAGTGTGGTATAGAAGATAAACTTGAGATACATCTCCCATTCCGCCTGGGTTCTTTGCTCCCCTGAGAATAATTCGGTTCTCCCTGCAATGGCTTTCACCAGATTCTCCTGAGACAGGAAACTGAGATCTCTTGTATGTTCCTCCATAAAGCTTTCCATAAACGCCCTGCTTTCTGAAGCCTCAAACTGATCACAGTACTGAATGATGGAAGAACGGCCTGTCTGCAGGCTGCGGTGAATTGTTTTTCTCTGATTGTGATGAACTCTGTGAAGATTGAGCAGCTCCTCCCTTTCCTTCAAGGCAGGGGAAACACAAAGGGTTACAGGTACTTCAGAATACTGACTTAAGGTCCAGTGAAGATTCTGAATACTGCTCTCCGGCAGAGGGGCTTCTGAGAAGACAATCAGAATCTGCTCAGCAGAACTCTTTCCCGGAATCAGCCAGAGCTCCTTCCTTGGAAAGTAGGAGGAGGCCAGCTCATCCAGCTTGTGGGTCTGCCAGAACTCGTTTCCCGGCAGGAGAAAATCATAACTGGAAACCGGGAAAGGGCCGCTGCAGAACAGAAGCATGGTCATATACTGTTCCTGCAGAATTTCAGGGAGGGTCTCAAGAGAACAGTTCTGATAAAATATATCTGACAGGAGGCCCTGAATTTCCTCTGACCGTCTTTCTCTGATCAGCCGGGCTACATCAGAGAGCTGTTTTTTCAGAGCCTTCTTGTCTATGGGTTTAAGCATATAATCGTGAATTCCGGACTTGAAGGCTTCTTTGGCATAGTGGAAATCCTGAAACCCGCTGAGGACCAGTGTAATCATACGGGGATAGCGGCTCTGCACATATTCCAGAAGCTCCAGACCGTTTACCACAGGCATATGGATATCCGTAATCAGGACATCCACAGGCGTATCCCGGGACTGGAGAAAATCGATGGCCTCCTGGCCGTCAAAGGCTGTACCCGCTATTTCAAACTGCTCGTGGGATTTTTCAATGTTGCGGCAAAGGCTGTTCAGGATAGGAGGTTCATCTTCCACAATGAGGACGGATATCATCTGATCCCTCCAATGGTGATACGGGCTCCGCCGTCCCGGTTCTCCAGGTTGAAAATCATTTTCTCCCTGTACATCAGAAAGAGTCTGGCAAATACATTCTTCAATCCCATTCCTCCGATTTCAAGACTCTTCAGCAAATCCTGGGTTTGATTCAGGGAGATACTGTTCCACAGCTCCTGCACGTCCAGAAGGATGGCATCATTGAACCCGGCTCCGTTATCCTGAATACTGACGCTCCATTTAAAATCGCTGACATCAACGCTGATGCCTATAAACCAGGGGGGCTGAACCTGCTTGAGGCCGTGGCTGAAGCAGTTTTCAATCAGGGGCTGAAGAACAAATTTGGGAACCTGAATCTCATCAGACCCCTCATATCCATTAATGGTAAAACTCATCCTGTCCTGATACCGTATCCCCATGAGTTCCAGATAGTTCCGCCCGTGATCCAGCTCATTGGTCAATGCCGTTCCTGTATTATTGTACTGGGAACTGTAGCGGATCATACTGGACAGCTTGGTGCAGATCTCCTCAATTTCATGAACATCATGCTCGTCGGCAATGGATGAGATAACAGCCATTGTGTTGTGGATGAAATGGGGATTGATCTGAGCCTGCAGGGCGAAAAGATGGGAACGGAGTTCATCGGTCCGGGCCTCAACCAGTTCATCCACCGACTGCCTCAGATTGCCCAGCATCTCTGTGAATGCCAGATTCAGATGCTGTACCTGATCATACTCACTGTCGGTTTTAAAGTTGAAATCCAGACTGTGAACATTGATGTTATCCACCATCTGCTGCAGTTCATCCAGAGGCGTGGTCAGTCTGCGGACAACGAAATTCTCAGTGGAGAGAATACCGAAGACCATGAGCAGGAGTGTCAGAAAAAGAACAATGGCCAGAATAGAGGACATTCTGGTCAGGTAGTCATTACTGCTGCGCAGCTCCAGAACCAGACCGAACTCGGGGATAGGAACCCGGCTGACCACAGCTCTCGGGGAGAGGACTCCACTGTTTTCATCAAAGTTCCCCAGATGGATCTGTCCGGAATCATTCATAACCGAGTAATAAATACTCCCTTCCAGATCCGCAAACATGGACTCAAAGAAGGCAGTCTCCTGCTGCACTTCCACATAGCCTGCCGACTGAAAAGCCGAATTGGAAATATCAATGATCTCTCTGAAAACAGAGATAATCCGGGACTGTTTCGTCATCCGGGATTCATAATAGAAAGGATCGTCCCGGGGAGGAACCATGACTCTGTATTCCCCTTGGGCAAAACGGTCTCTCACATCACTGACCAGAGGGGATTTGTAATAATTCACTGTTTTCCGGAACTCAAGACTCTGTCCAACAGAAATAAAGTCATTGTATGCATTGAAAAGACATATCCTGGAAACAACATTCCGGTTCAGTACAAAAGGAGTCAGTTTCTCAATAACCGTTGAATTGAGTACTCTGTCTTTGGAAAAAATATTAACCTGATCATGGGTCTGGGACAGTGCGGCAAAGAGTTCTGATGAGAAATAGGGATCATTGGCCAGCTGCAGAGCCGTCCGGTCCATATTCCACAACACCGAATGGATCTGATCCGCCTTTGTAAGAGCAATAGTTTCCAGATCGGCAGCCGCATTTTTCTTTTCCGAGGAAAACCACCAGGAATAAAACAGCACAAAAAGGATGGTCAGGACCAGCGAAAAAAACAACAGGTTGGCGGTAACGATTTTATCCTTCAGACTCCGTGTTTTCTGTCCCATAAAGATTTCCTTCTTTCTGCTCTCTGTTATCCGGTTTCAGACATGATAACAGAGAATCAGAGATTGAACATCAGGGATTATCTTCCAGAAGTTTTACCAGTTCCGGATAAGGGCTGTCATCCTCTCCCAGATCCTTGCGAAGAGCAAACAGTCTCTGTACAGCCTCGTCTCTCATCCCTTTGTAAGCCGGGTCATTATAGACGTTTCTGTTCTCATCAGGATCATGAATCAGGTCGTAGAGCTCCCATCCGGGAGGAGTCTTTCCGGGTAAGGCATCAGCAGCATCCAGAGGCAGGCCGTAAAAGAACACCAGTTTGTACTCTTTGGTTCTGATTCCGAAATGAGCGGGAACATCATGGTGGGCCATATGCATCCAGTAGCGGTTGTAGCATATATTATCCCAATCCTCAGGTTCCTCTCCTTCAAGGATCTTCAGAAAACTCCTGCCCTGCATATCGGAAGGGATTTGTTCTCCGGCAATGTCCAGAAAAGTGGGGGCAAAGTCCAGATTTCCCACAATGCTGTCCATCACGGTACCGGGCCTGATGCGGCCGGGCCATCTGACCAGGAAGGGCATCTGCATGGCTTCTTCATATATCCAGCGCTTGTCTATATAGTCGTGTTCCCCCAGAAACATCCCCTGGTCGGAGGTATAGATTACTATGGTATTTTCTGTCAGTCCTTCCTCATCCAGACAGTCGAGCAGGCGGCCCACATTATCATCGATCCCCTTGCAGACCCGCAGGTAATCCTTCAGATATTTCTGATAGGCGGCTTTGGTTCTTTCGTCCCGGTTCAGCCCCTGTATGTCCAGCTGTCCTGTCACATAATCGGGCTGGCTCATGGTCTGAACCGCATTTCGTCTGGGGTTGTGCTCGGATACGGTGGTACCGTAATCCCGGGAACCCACGCTCCTGTGGGATTTATCCTCCCAGAGATTGCCCGGCTCGGGTATTTCCACGCCGTCAAAGAGATGCTCATCCCGGGGATGGTATTCAAAATCGTCGTGGGGGGCTTTATGGTGGCAGAACATCAGAAAGGGTTTGTCTTCTTCTCTTTCCTTCAGCCAGCTTATGCATTTGTCTGTGATAATATCGGTAACATAACCTGTTTCCTGTTTTCCGTCAGGATACTCATGGTCTTCGCCGTGTTTTGATTCGGGCCAGGGGGCACCCTTCTCAATAAAGGAGGGATTGAAGTAGACCCCCTGACCGGGAAGGATGCTGTATTCATCAAATCCCCGGGGTTCGCTGTGGAGGTGCCACTTTCCGAAAAGAGCTGTATTGTAGCCGGATCTCTGCAGGATACGGGGAAAGGTTTCCTCTTCCCGGTCCATCACATCCGACAGGGTTTTCACTCCGGTAATATGGGAGGATTTTCCTGTGAGAATGACCGCCCGGCTGGGGGTGCAGATGGCGTTGGAACACAGACAGTTATCCAGACGGCAGCCCTCTTCGGCAATTGAATCCAGATGGGGTGTCTTAAAAACCTCTGCCAGGCGGGAGTTATAGGCACTCACCGCCTTGGAGGCATGGTCATCGGCCATTATAACAAGAATATTGGGCCTCTTATCCTTTTGATTATTATCCGTCATTGATTATCCTTTTACAGCTCCGGAGGTCATACCGGCCACAATGTATCTCTGGAGCCAGAGATAAACCAGTACAACCGGCAGAATGGTAAGAACCAGTGCGGCACAAACATAGTGCCAGTCCCGGGCAAACATTCCGAAGAAATTATAGATGGTCAGAGAGATTGTAGCCTTCTTCGATGAGTTCAGGAAGAAGAGAATCACATTGAAATTATTCCATACCGAAATAATGGTCACAATTGTGTTGGTCAGAATAATGGGCTTTAATATGGGCATCAGAATCTGTGTATAGAGACGGAACACCCCCGCTCCGTCCACAATAGCCGCCTCATCAATATCCCGGGGAACCCCTTTGACAAAACTGGTGAAGGTCATAATGGTAAAGGGCATTCTCTGGGCCGTGAATATGGCTATGGCCGACAGATAGGTCCCATAGATATTCAGTGTTTTCAGCAGTGAAAAGGTTGCGGCAATCTGCAGGGTGATGGTGATTCCAAACAGGAAATAGTAGTAGAGCCCCGATGAGATCCTGTCCCGCCTCCGGGATATGGTGATTCCGGCAAAGCCCCCGATTACAATGGTGGCAAATGTGGAAACGGAGGTAAGGAAAATACTGTTTTTATAGCCGTTCAGGATTTTCCCTCTCTCAATGACATGCGCATAATTGGACCACTGAGCCTCTTTAGGGGGGGTCAGATTAAATTCTATGGCTTCTTCCTGGGATTTCAGAGAGCCGAAACTCATCATAATAACAGGGACCACATAGAGCAGAGAGATGGCCAGAAGGAGTGTAAATAGAATGACCTGGGAGACTTTCTTTGCCTTGATCATAGTTCCACCTCTCTGGATTTAAGATAACGGTTCAGCATAAAAGAGATGGTCACAACCACAGCCGCCAGGACAATGGAAGCCGCTGCCGATTCTCCCAGAAGCCCCTGACTGAAGGCTCTGAAGGAGTAGGTGTTCATCACCTGTGTATCAAAGCCCGGGCCGCCGTTGGTCAGAACATAAACCAGTTCAAAGACCCTGAGGCCGCCGGCCATGCTTAAGGTGACAACCACCGTAAAGGCCGGTATCAAAAGAGGCAGGGTCACATGGAAGAACCGTTTAATCCTTCCCGCTCCTTCAATGAGAGCCACCTCCATATAATCTGAAGGAATAGCCTGCAGACCGGCAATAAAGATCATCATATTGAAACCGGACCACATCCATGACTCGATATAGATTACAGAGAGCATGGCCGTTCCGTAACTTGAAAGCCAGTCCCGGCCCAGAAACCCGAGGCCCAGAAGCTGCAGGCCGTTATTCAACAAACCTGTTTCGGTCAGAATAGCCTTGAACAGGACGCCGATGACTGTAGCGCTGAGGACACAGGGCAGATAGAAGAGTGTCCGGAACAGTCCGTTACCGGGTACCTTCTTTATCAGTAAAACAGCCAGCCCCAGTCCGAAGAGGGTTTTCAGGGCTGTTGTGGAGAATGCAAAAAGTAATGTATTCATCATGGAACGGATAAAGATGGGGTCGGCAAAGATTCTCTGATAATTGAGAAGCCCCCGGAATTCCGGTTCATCCATGCGCATAATATTCCAGTCCGTAAAGGAATAGGTAAGACTCATCAGGACAGGAACAATGGTAAAAAGGGTAAAGACAAATAAAGCGGGAACTACCAGAACAAGGGGATAGAAACCCGATTCTTTTTTAATCATGACAGATTTTCCTTGGCAATAACTTTTAAATCAGTAAGAAAAACGGCAAAAAAAAGGCTGGACTGCCGTCCTTTTCGGAAGACAGTCCGCCTGTTCAATTCAATTTGTCAGTTCTGATCAGATCACCAGCCGGGGGCTTTCTGTTCTGTCATAAACTTTTCAATATCATTCTGCCATCTGACAAGAATATCATTGGCAGTCATATTTCCCTTGGAGGGAGCTTCCTGATAGTACACCCAGAGTGTGGAGGGATTCAGGGAGCTTAAAGCATTCAGGTTGATATTCATTTCTTTTACAACCTTTCCGCCTTTCACATATTTGTTGTAGATATCCAAAGCATAGGGAGGAAGATCTCCGCCGTTTACACCGTCAAGAGCGGGAAAACCGGGACGTCCCTTGAAATACATGGATGCATAATCGGGTCTGGCCCAGATATTCAGAACTTCAAGAACTGTTTCCAGGTCATCCGCATCTTTGCTGACTACAAAACTGGGAGAGAAAGGACCGCCGCTGATCAGATCTTTAGAATCGTAGGATGTGGGCATATTGAACATTCCGAAATTTCCTTCGGGGAAAGCCAGTTCAATAGAGTTGGCCAGTCCGAGAGAACCGAAGAACATGGCACCTTCACCCTTTCCGAGCTTGCCGTAGACACCGTCAATGTTCAGAGTCAGGTAATCATCGTTCATGTAACCTTTTTCAAACATGGACAGGTAGTGATCCAGGGGAGCTTCCAGCTCAGGGTAGTCGGTCAGTTTGGCCTTGTTGCTCAGAAGTTTTTCTGCAAAATCTTCGGCAGCAGCATCGCTTCCCAGAACACGGCTGTAGCCGGAGGTCATCCAGATTTGGGGAACCCAGGCATCAGAAGCCAGAAGAATAGGAGTCACACCGCCGGCCTTCAGTTTTTCACAGACAGCTTCAAATTCTTCAGGTGTTGTGGGAACCTCTACACCATTGGCTTCAAAGACATCCATATTGTAGATCATCGCCTGATATCCGGATGTGGACAGGAAGGGATAGGCATAGATCTTACCATTCTTGCTGACCATCTCTTTATTGATCAGACGTTTTGTCCATTCCTGGTCAGTCAGATCCACAAGATATTTTTCCGGCTCAAAGATATCCAGAATATGGGGCGCATTATAATCCATCAGGTCGGTGGCTTCACCGGAGTTGGCCTTGATTTTAATAAGATTGAGGTACTGGTCATCGGGAACAACCTGAAGATCCACAGCAATGTTTTCCTCTTCCTTCATGCGGGTCATCATGTCCTGAAGACCTTCATAGTTTCTGGTCTGCATGACCATGGCACTGATTTCACGTGCTTTTTTCCCGGCTTCACCTTCGCTCTGTCCTGAAGCAAATACAGGAACACTGAGAACAACCAGCAGAACAACGGCTACTATGCTTTTCATAGTGATTTTCATTTAACTACTCCTTTTAGAAAAATCGTATATTCATGGTATGTCCGGTTTTACCAGCTTTGAATGAAAGAAAATAAAATAAAATATGGATAATTTTAAAAAGATTTCCTGATTTGTCCATATTCTTCATTTCACCTGCGGGGACAGAACATTTTTACTTTACAGATACAATTTTCTATGAATATTATCAGAATCATCACCCTTGTGAAGAGCCGCCTCTGGTTGAAAACATAACGAGAGGCTCATGAAGCTCACAATATATACTTACTGAATAAAGATTTAAAAGGATTAAAATATGAATAGAGAAATCAAAACCGAAAATCAGTCGGATCTGTTTAAAGGATTAAAGCCGGTGGGCCGTGTCCTGGAACTGGAGGGCTATCATGTCTGGGGGACCTCTCCCATCCGGGGAGATGACGGACGGATTCACCTGTTTTTCAGCCGCTGGTCCAATGAGGCCTCCCACTACGGGTGGGTTATGTGCTGCGAAGTGGCCCATGCGGTTTCCGACAGCCCGGAAGGCCCCTTCGAAGTGACCGGAACCGTACTGGAAGGGCGCGGCGGCAGCCACTGGGACTCCTTCTCCATCCATAATCCCACGGTCCACAAGGTGGGAGACAAGTATGTCATATTCTACATGGGCAGTGACGGCTCCCATCTGGGAAAAACCAGAGACGAGCTCATCGAACTGAGCCGGACGGACAGAGAAGCTTACTGGCCCTACTTCCATAAACTGGTGGCGTCCAAAGCTGTGGGTGCCGCTGTGGCCGACTCACTGGACGGCCCCTGGGAGCGCCTGGGAGACGGACCGCTGATTCCCCATGGTGCCGAGGGGGAGTGGGATGATTTTGTAACCACCAACCCCGCCTATATGAATCATCCGGAGGGAGAATGCTGGCTTTATTACAAGGGCTGGAGCCGGAAAACCGCTGCGGTGGACAACGGCAACAGACAGTACGGACTGGCAATTGCCTCCCGGCTGGAAGGACCCTATAAAAAAATAGAGGGCAACCCTCTTATCGACCTGAGCCATCTGGGAAACAACACCCAGTGCGAGGATGCCTACATTTTCCACTCCGGCGGACAATTCCATATGGTCATGAGAGATATGGGATACTTTGATCACTCGGTGGGGCTTCATTTCACATCACCCGACGGACTGGAATGGGGTCTGCCGAAAATAGCTTTCCGGGAAGCCCCCTTCTACTTTGACGAGCCCCTGCCGGGACTGGACCGGGAGGGCCGGTTTGAGCGCCCCCAGATTCTGATGAAGGACGGCAGACCCGATTACCTTTACTGTGCCTATGTGGGAGGAGCCTCGGGAACCTCTTCTGCTGTTATTCTGAAATTTGAGGATCAGGTCTGACGATGAGAGAGCTGTATACAGATCCCGAATGGCACAGTTTCAGTGAGAACTCTGAAGGGTCCATGCCCCTGGGGGGCTGCGGTCTGGGACTGAATGTATGGGTGGAGAAAGGAGAGCTCCTCCTCTATTTCCAGATGAGCGGCACCTTTGACGAGCATAACGGCTTTCCCAAGATGGGCCGTCTGCGGATTATCCCCGAACAGGGATTCAGCGAAAAGAACTTCACACAGAAACTGAATACACAAAAGGGAAACCTGACAGTCAGTTCCGGAGAGGGAGAGGACTTCCAGAAGCTGACCATATGGGTCAGCCAGTTCAAGCCGGAGTTTCACATGGAGTGGGAAAGCACCAGATTCCGCAACCTGAAAGTCAGATATGAGTCCTGGCATTTTGAGGACAGACTGTCTCCTGCTGAAAACGCCGCAAGCTCCATTTTCGGAGAACGCCATGATATTTTCGCCTACTGGATGTATCCCCATGATCTGACCCGGTACAAAGACGAGATAGGGTTCCGCAAAGTGAAGGGACAGGAGTGCATCAGCTGGCACCACCGGAACAGGAATGACGATCTGGCCTTTGACAAAGAGATGGACCAGCAGGGATTCTCCCCTTTAAAAGAAACACTCTACAATCCCCAGAAAGATCTGATTTTCGGGGGCTGCCTCACAGCCCGGGGTCTGAAAGCCTCAGATTACATTGACAGCGGAGAGTACCTGGGGACCGGATTCCGGGCCTGGAACCTGGTGAGCGTCAAGAAATTAAATTCTTCCCTCCTGTCCGTGTACTGCCAGTCTGAAAAAAATCCGGATCTCGAGGATTGGCAGAACAAACTGGACAGTCGTGTTGCCGGGAGCCCCGGTGATACAGACTGTGAGACCTACCGGAAAGAGAAGAAAGAGACTGAAAACTGGTGGGAGAACTTCTGGAACACAAGTCATATCAATATCCGTCCTCAGTCCCCGAATGAAGATGAAAACAGTGAAGCCCGGCAGGTGTCGGTCAACTACAGGCTCTTCCGTTTTATGCTGGGCATCAATAACGGGGGGGATTTTCCCAGTAAGTTCAACGGCGGCCTGCTGACCTACGATTCTGTTCTGGTTCACAATATTGAAGACAGGCGGGATATATCCTATTTCAGAAATGAGAAAAAGAAACAGGATGACAGGGAGTGTGTGATTTCAGCCAGCGAGCATGTCTCTTTAGACAGGCCCTACGGACCGGATTACCGGGCCTGGGGGGGCGGCAGTATCACTCCCCAGAACCAGAGGCTTCTCTACTGGCCCCTGCTGAAATCGGGAGACTTCTCATTGATGGACAGCCAGTTTGACTGGTTTGAAAAAGCCCTTCCCGCTGCGGAAGCCAGAGTCCGGAACGCCTGGGGGCATGGGGGCTGTACCTTCTGTGAACAGGTGAACAATTTCGGGATTCCCATCGGCAGTCATTACGGTTGGGAGCGTCCTGAAGGGATGGGTCCGGGAGACCAGATCTCACCCCCTGTACACTACCACTACTCCACACAGCTGGAGTTCTCCTGGATGATACTGGAGCACTATAATTACAGCGGGCGGAACATCAGCAGATGGATGCCTTTTATTCTGGGATCTGTGGACTTTTTCTTTGAACACTATGAGCATATGGCCTCTGTCCAGGGACGGGACGCCTATGATGAGAAGGGAAAACTCAGAATCACCCCGTCCACCGGTCTGGAGTCCTATAAAAATGCTGTGAATCCACAGGATGTGGTCTGCCCCCTGCGGCGGATCTGCAGCTTCCTTGTGGAGAAGGACCTTCTGGACGACAGCCGGAGGGCCCTGTACAGAAAACGGCTTGATCAGATCCCGGAGCCCCCGCCCCGTGACTGGAAAGGCATTCAGGTGATTGCCCCGGCAGAAAGCTGGGACAATATTATCAACGTGGAACTTCCCCAGATGTACCCCGTCTTTCCCTATGAGTATTACGGTGTGGGTAAAGACAATCTGCAGATGGCCCGGGACACCTGGACCTACAGCTGTGATGAGATTCTGGGACAGAAAAGCTATGCCGGCTGGCATCAGGACGGCATATTCTGTGCCCATCTGGGACTGGTGGATGAGGCTAAAGCCATTCTTATTAAAAAGATGGCCGACAGCGGCCGCCGGTTTACCGCCTTCTGGGGCCCCGGACACGACTGGGTTCCCGATCATAACTGGGGGGGAACCGGTATGATTCAGCTGCAGGATATGCTCCTGCAGTGTGACGGCCGCCGGATACTTCTGTTTCCCTGCTGGCCGGCCGCCGGGGAGGTGGATTGCAAACTGCACGCTCCCGGAGGAACCCTTGTGGAGTGCCGTCTGGAGGGAGGCAGGATCACCAGGCTGGAGACGACTCCCGCCTCAAGAAAAGAGGATGTGGAAGTCATGGCAGAATGGTTCTGACCCCCTAAAGGGATCAAGCCGGGTTCAGGATTTTCAGAAGTTTGACGATTCCCCGGCCGTAGGGAGGATAACGGAGAGGAAGATCAAAACGGGGCCGGTTTTTCAGTATGGTCTTCTCATGACTGAAGGTTTTAAAACCGGCTTCTCCATGGTAGGAACCCATTCCGCTGTCCCCCACTCCTCCAAAGGGAAAACGGCTATCTGTCATATGCAGAACCGTATCGTTTATACACCCTCCGCCGAAGCTAAGAGTGGACATCAGATGTTTCTGTCTCTTTCTGTCTCTGGAAAACAGATACAGGGCCAGGGGTGAGGGACGGCCTGACAGAAGATTTTCCAGATCGTCGAAATTTCCGAAGCTGAGAACCGGCAGAAGAGGCCCGAAGATCTCCTCTTTCATAATCGGGTCGTCCCAGGAGATGCCGTCCAGGATAACAGGAGCCATTCTGAGGGTCTCTTCATCCCTTTCGCCTCCGGCAACGATCTTCTCCCGGTCTATCAGACCGGTCAGCCGTTTAAAATGGGATCCGTTGATGATCCCGGCAAAATCCGGATTATCCAGAGGTGTTTCTCCATAAAAATCCCTAACTGCCTGTACCATTTTTTTGATCAGCTCATCCTTCACGCTATCCTGAACCAGCAGATAATCCGGAGCAATACAGGTCTGCCCTGCGTTAATGAATTTCCCCCAGACGATCCGGCGGGCGGCAGTATTCAGGTCTGCGGTCTCATCCACAATACAGGGGCTTTTGCCGCCCAGTTCCAGAGTCACAGGAGTGAGCTGCTCGGCGGCGGCCCTCATAATAATCCGCCCCACCCGGGTACTGCCGGTGAAAAAGATATGATCAAATTTATTGGTCAGCAGATCTGTGGTTTCCTCCACCCCGCCTTCCACAACCGTCACCAGGCCCGGATCGAAGGTGGAGCCGATCATCCTGCTTAAAACCGTGGAGACATGAGGAGCCAGCTCGGACGTTTTGATCACGGCCGTATTCCCGGCTGCCAGTGCCGCCGTGAGAGGGGCCAGAGCCAGCTGCAGAGGATAGTTCCAGGGGGAAATGATCAGGACTGTCCCCTTGGGTTCTGCAACGACGGAGGTACGGGCGGGAAAACGGGCCAGACCGGGAAACAGACTGCCCTGATGTCTCATCCACTTTTTCAGATGCTTCAGGGTATGGCTTATTTCTGATCGTACTGTATAGACCTCGGTCAGCCAGGATTCGATCCTGTTTTTTCCAAAATCTTTCTCCAGAGCCTCAAGAAACTCACCCTCGTACCGCATCAGGGCTTTATCCAGTTTCTTCAGCATGTCTTTACGGAAGTGCAGATCTCTTGTGACACCGGTTCTGTAGAACTGTCTTTGATATATTACTATTTCACTATTATTTAATTTCATACCCCAAATATACTACAGGGGTATGCCGAAAACAAGAAAATAAATGAGCATGAGCTCATATAATTAGGTTTGCGTAAATCAAAGTCCTTTTTCTTCTTTCAGCAGCCTCAGATCCTCTTCAAACTCACGGCTCATTTTCTTGGTATAAATCCGGTAGATATAACCGGAGTTCTGAAACTCCACCAGCTTCCGGAAGTCGCTTTCTCTGGCTTTCCAGGTCACTCCGTCGGTAAAGATAAGAAACACCGTATCATGTCTTTTTTCCTGTATGATCCTGTTTATATCCCCGATCACATCCGTCTGCTTGCTCCCGGTGGCTCCGTATCCCTTGACTTCGATAAGGATTTCCGGTTTTTCCCGGCAGGGTATGGCAAAATCGGCCTTCTCCGTAGAAATGCCGTCCATGCCGGTGAAACTGCAGCGGGCTTCATATTCAGGGAAAACAGAAGAGACGATCCCTTCCACATAATCTTCAAGTTCCCGTCCCCGTTTCTGTCCTTTAATGGCACTGCCCCGGCCCCCTTTCAGGCGCTCTGTCAGTATATCCTCCCAGGTATAGGTTCTGTTTATGGTTCCCCTGATTTTATCCGGCAGAAACAGGGGTTCCAGAGTTTCCACATACCCCAGGGGATTGGATTTAAACGCACTTTTCCCCGAAGCTCCGGCTCCGAACAGAGACCTCAGAAGGGTATTGTATTCATCCTTTGACAGTTCCAGAAACAGTCTTATCACCGTGGAAGCCGTCTCAAAATCCTCATCCAGCAGACGGACCAGAGTCCAGGGATCTTCGCTGACCGATTCAAATTTCCCCAGAAAGGCCAGAACCTTTCTGGAAAAGTCATCCCGCCAGTCTGTCTCCAGAACACTCAGTTCCTCCAGAAGCTCTGCGGTTTGCTGTGTAATTTTCTTCATTCTAGCGTCCTATAATCAGATATTCCTGCACCCGGGATCGTCTGACCCTGTCATGGGTTCCGAAATGGTAGCGGTGGTCTCTGCTTTTGACCTCGACCCTGTCTTTGTACCGTCCCATGAGTGTACACAGTTCTTCCAGATCAGGATATCCGTTTGATGAATAGGATAGAACCAGGATGCTCTCCCGGAACTGTGAGAACATCCGGTCAAAGGCGGAAAGCGCTTCCCTGCGGTAGGAGAAGGGGGTGTATTTCTTGGCTATTTTTTTTACCTTTGTATTATAGAGGATTTCCTCACCCTTCCAGTATCCCGACAGTCCCTCCAGAAAATGATAGCGTTTTACATAGCAGTTGTCATCACTCCGGGGAACATAGGGAGGGTCCATATACACCAGATCGACGGGATATGCTTCGGTATCAAAATCGAAAACCGATCCTCTGAAAGCCCTGTTGTTCCGGCCGTTATCAAAAACAGATCGATTGTAGAGGGCCATCTGCTCTGTGAAATGCTCCTGCAGGCTCAGTTTCAGATCCCGCCGGCCGTCATCATAACGGCTCAGGTCACCGGAGATTGTGAAGACCCCCCGGGGCTGTTTTTTAACACAGGACCGGATTAAGGCAGACATTACCAGGGCTTTCTTATAGGGATCATTCATCCCTGTCAATCTGAAGGAGATCAGATCCAGAAAATCCAGATCTTTTGGGCTGTAGAAGATTCCCTCATAGGTGTTCCTGATAAACGTCTCCCGGTCTTCCTCCCCCTTTCCCGGAGGGCGGCAAAGGGCTTTTATCTGAGCAGTATCCAGGCGAACATCCCTGTTTTCAATAACAGCCTTTCCCAGGGTGGAGGTGAAATTCAGAAAATCATTGGTGTAGACCCTCTTCCCCAGAGTTTTGAACAGATAGGAAACCGAGGCGGAACCGGAAAAGGCATCCAGCACCGACGAATAATCCAGACAGGACAGCTCTTCCTCAATCCAGGGAAGGAGGCGGTATTTATTCCCCATAAACCGGAGCTGAGGATAAAGCTTATATTCAGGAAGCATAACTGTTTTTAGTAGACTGTGGGTACAAAGTTCTCTCTGGTCAGAGGCGGCCTGTCGTAACTGCTTTCGGGCCGTTCGGGAAGATTGATCACCATGGGCTGCACCTCTTTGTAGGGGAAACAGGAGAGCAGATGGGTTATGCAGTTCAGTCTGGCTTTCTTCTTGTTGTCTGCGGGCACCTCGAACCAGGGGGAATGTTTGGTGTTGCAGTGTTCAAACATCTCATCCTTGGCACGGGAATACTCATCCCACAGTTCAATGGATTTCAGATCCATGGGGGATATTTTCCAGCGCTTGATGGGATCTTCTATACGGCTTTTAAAGCGTTTCAGCTGTTCCTCGGGAGAAACAGAAAACCAGTATTTTATGAGAACGATTCCCGATCTGATAAGCATCCTTTCAAACTCCGGGCAGCTTCTGTAGAACTCGTCCCACTGTGCGGGTGTGGTGAAATTCATAACCCGGTCTACCCCGACGCAGTTGTACCAGCTTCTGTCAAAAAGAACGATCTCCCCTTTGGCAGGAAGATGGGGAACATAACGCTGAAAATACCACTGGGACTCTTCCTTGTCCGTCGGCTTGCCCAGGGCAACCACATGACAGAAACGGGGATTCATATTCTGGGAGATCCTCTTGATGACTCCCCCCTTGCCGGCGGCATCCCGGCCTTCAAAAAGAACACACACCTTCAGTTCATTCTGCTTGACCCAGTCCTGCAGTTTCACCAGTTCAATCTGGAGACGATGGAGTTCCTCCTCATAGACTTCCTTTTTCAGCTTTTTCTTTTTTGATTTTTTATCTGACATGGAGGGCTCCTTTATTCTGCCGGTATCCTTTTGAAGCTCCGGCCTCTTATTCTGTACAGACCCGGCGGCCTCAGATCGAACTGAAACTGCCGATTCTTTATTCAATTGTACATAATAATGACGGATTGATCAAAATAATGTCTTATACCGGGTTATACTGACTCCATGATCATCCTGCTGGATACAAGGCAGTCCCCTGTATCCGTATGCAGGAGATTACCCCAAGGAGTATTGTATTGCCCTGTAACTGCAGCCATCTGAAGAAATTAAAGGACGCACGGGTCTCCATTGATGAGCCCTCAGCTGTGTATCTGGACTATAATGCCGCCTGTCCCCCCGATAAAAACGTCCTGGCCCATTACCAGAATACGGCCCTGAGTGTATGGGGCCATCCCGATTCTCCCCATCTGGCAGGTCAGAAGAGTCTGGACCATCTGGAATCTCTGGAAAAACAATGGATTAAACTGATCCGTGGAGACCGGGGGAGCCTCCATTTCTGCCGGGGCGCCGCGGATGCCCTGTCCCTCCTGCTGAAAAACATGAAAAAACCGCCGGGAGCCCTGCTGACAGGAAGCTGCGAGCATAATTCAGTATATACAGAGGCTCAACTCTACTGCGAGGATAAGAAAATCCCACTGATCATCCTGAAAGTCGACTCAAGGGGGAAAATTGACCCTTATGAGCTGAAATAGAAAGTGGAAGAACACAGTAATGCCCTTTTTATCTATTCCCCGGTCAACCATGAAACAGGAGCGGTGCAGGACTGCCCCGGGCTGTGGGACATCTGTGCCCCCGCAGGAGCCCGGATATTTCTGGATGCCCCCCAGGCCATGGCCCGGCTGGAATGGGAAAAATGGATGCCCTGGTGCCACGGCTTCTCCTTCAGCGGGCAGAAAATTTACGGTCTGAAAGGCACAGGGCTCCTGTATCTGAAATCCCCCTCCCCGCCGGATCCTGGCAGCTCGGAAGGAGGTCTGTCTCTGGAACTTGATCCGGAACAGCCGGTACCGGGAGGCACTCCGGATATCCCTTCCGCCTCATCTGTGATCAGGGCGGCCGAAATCTATGCCCATTCCCTGTCCGAACAGCTTCAGTACTGGAGGGTTCTTACAGAAGAAGGGGTACAGATACTCTCCTCCGGGGATTTTTCACTGGAAATTCTGAGTCCTTCTGACCGGGTACCGGGGGTTCTATGCATATCTTTACCGGATTTGCTAAAATATAATAAAACCATGGAAGATCTGTTTTATCATTTAAATAAAGAGGGAATCTTCCTGAGCCGCTTTTCCGCCTGTACGGGGTCGGTGATCGGCGCATCCCGTATTCTGAAGGAAATGGGATTCACAGGGGAACTGAGCCGCTGCTCTTTAAGGATATCCCTGGGACGGGACAGCAAAAGAGATGATTTTTTCAGACTGAAGAAGGCTCTGACTGCCTTTTTTACCCGTAATGCATCATGAGGGAGGAACTATGAAAACATTAAGCTTCGGTGAAATACTCTTCGATAGAATTGACGGTAAAGACTACTTCGGAGGGGCACCGGCCAATGTGGCGGTCCATCTGTCCCGTTTCGGAGCCGAGAGTTATATGCTCAGTGCCCTGGGACAGGATGTTCTGGGCAATGATGCGTCAGAAATTCTGGCTGCAGAGAAAATAAAATCGGACTTTATCTACTCCAGCCCACACCACCCCACAGGGGTTGTGGAAGTGCATGTGACCAACGGTATTCCCAGCTATGATATCCGGGAAGGGTCTGCCTGGGACTGTATCACTCCCGACGATGAGTCTTTGAGAAAAATGATCTCCACAGAATGGGATCTTGTGTACTGCGGCACTCTGGCACAGAGAACAGAGAGCAACAGAAGACTTCTCCAGACAGTACTGGAGAACGGCCGGTACCGGGAACTTTTCTTTGATGTGAATATCAGACAGAACTACTACAGCAGTGAAATCATTGCCAATACTCTGAAGTACACAACGATTCTGAAGCTCAATGATGAAGAACTTCCCCTGGTATCAAAGCTGATATACGGCCATGAAATGGAGGCCCGGGAGTTTTTCGCCAAAGCCTCTGAGGACTACCCTCTGACCCTCCTGCTTCTGACCTGCGGTCCCGATGGAGCGGAGCTGTATCATGAAAAGACAAAGGGTAAAGCTCTTCATATCCCCAGCGGCAAGGTTTTTGTCATAGATACGGTAGGAGCGGGAGACAGTTTTTCAGGAACCTTTCTGTCCTGCTATATGAAGGGGGATTCCCTTGAGAAAGCGGGCCGTAAAGCCTCACGGGTAGCCGATTTTGTTGTTTCCCATTCCGGTGCCACACCCGAGCTGGATGATGAAATCCTGAAAGCCCTGGAAGAATAGAAAGGAATTCTTGTGGACAGAGATTCCATTCGTAAGGCCCTGCGCCCCAGAGACAATTTCCCCTCTATAATCGGTCAGGACGGGATGTTCCGTTCCGCGGTTCTGATTCCCCTCGTCCGGGAGAAGGGACAGTGGTCTCTCCTCTTTCAGAAAAGAGCCGCCGGAATCAGACAGGCGGGAGAGATCTGTTTCCCCGGGGGGCGGTTTGACGAGGATCAGGACAGAGACTTTCTGGACACGGCGGTAAGAGAGACCTGCGAAGAGATCGGTGTGTCCCCCGCACAGATTGAGATCCTCGGCAGCCAGGGGACACTGGTGACTCCCATGAATGTGGTGGTGCAGCCCTATACGGGTATTCTGAAAATCAAAAGCACCGAGGAACTCAAGCCCAACGAAGATGAAGTGGAGGAACTCTTTACCATTCCCTTACAGTGGTTCAAAGACAATGGGCCCTCCCTTTATGAACTGCCGGTACGCGTCCACCCCTATTCAGAAAACAACAAAACCGGTGAGATTGAATTTCATTTTCCCTCACACGAACTGGATCTTCCCGAACGCTACAAAAGCCCCTGGGAAGGGAGTATTCCTCATAAAATATGGACTTGGAAAACCTCAAAGGGGACTCTCTGGGGAATCACAGCCGAGATCCTGGCAGATATTCTCCCTGCCCTGTTGGATTAATCCGTAATTCACCGCATTAATCTTCACCGGATCATTATATGTAAAATCCAAATTACTGTTGTTTTTATGATTCATCGAACCGTTAATAGTATATGGACACAGGGTTATGAAACAAAACGGTATTAAAAACAATGAAGTTCTCATCTTTGACGGCCATATAACCAGGAATCCGGCCAGATCAGGAACCCATCTGGTGATTCTGATTATGGATGAATATGTAAAATCCAAAAACTATCAGAAACTGATCAGGGACAACAACCGCCTGTGTGTGGGCGGAAATCTTCTGTACAGCCTGCTGACTGAGCTCTTTGAATATGTCACCCGCCTGTTCGGCAGGATCAGGCTGGAAGATCTTAATCTGAATGAAGGGAATAAAACGCTGCTGTTTCTGAAAAAGTTCTCCAGTTCCTCAGAACATATAAAAATCAAAATTGATAAACTCAATACCCTGAAGCAGCCTTCGGAACCTGAGCTGTTTATCCTCCATATATCAGGTCAGGAAAACTCTGTCTCCTTTGCCAGAAATCAGGACGGCAACTCACGGCTCAGCCTGGAGATTCCCGTAAGCTTTCTGTTTAACCGCCTCATATCCTATGTGGACAGCATGGATTTCACAGATCTCAACTCCCTGGATTCGGGGACAAGAAAAAAGTTTATGGATCAGTTTAATGATCTGAATCTGAGGATTCTGGATCAGAAAAAACAGATAGATATGAAGTATGCCCTGGAATTGTCACAGGAAAGAGCCAGAGACCTGGAAACCCAGAACGCCGCCCTGACCGAAAAAATAACACAGATAAATTTTCAGAGGGAACTGTATAAAAGGTCCTACTTCAATATCAGAAAAGAGCTGACCGATCTCAAAAGATCAGCCGGTATGGGCGGGGATGACACGGAAGCTCTGGAGGAATTGTAAATTTATTTATAAGCCAGCAGAATTTTTTTGTTCTCCAGAATAATCATTGCCTTATCTGAGCCGGCAAGCTGAAGAGATATCTTTTCTGAAACCTGAAGAACTCCATTGGGACACTCATTCAGAAGATGAAGTTCCCCTTCTCCCACCAGACCCTTTCCTTCTTTGAATTTGTCCAGAGAACTGCCTGTAAAGATGAAAACACTGTGTTCCCTTGTTATCAGATCCAGATCCAGCCCGTCATTGGGATGAATGGCAATCTGCATTTCGGGAAAACCGTGTTCAATTCTGACATCAAGAACGGATGTATGTACCATTTATAAAACTCTATTATATCCGGAGCTCCAATACCAGAAAAAAGAGCAAAGGTTATTTATTTTCCTTCCTTTTCCCTGTAGGATTCTCCAGAAGGAGGACAGAAATTTGAATCAGACCACCCGATCCTATAACAGCTGTGCCCATGCCTATGACCGGAAATTCTCATCCTATACGCTCTATACAGAGAGAATAGCTGATTTTGCCCGGCAGCTTCCTCGGGAGTGCCGCATTCTGGATCTTGGCTGCGGCAGCGGTATTAATGCACAATTGATGAATCAACTGGGACACAGTGTCACCGGAATAGACCTGTCTGAATCCATGATTGATCTGGCCCGCCGCAGATGTCCCGGTCTCCCCTTTCTGAAGGGAGCAGCAGAGTCTGCCGGGGAACTCCTTGCAAACAGCGGTATCCCTCTCCCCTTCGACGCCCTCTGCCTCTCCTTTCTGATCGTTCACCTGGAAGAGCCGGAATGCACCAGGCTTCTGGGCACTGTGAAGAATCTGGTTAAGAGCGGAGGATTCCTGTACCTGAGCTTTATGCCCTATGCACCGGGCAAGGCACACGGCTATGAAAGCACCAGCTTTTCACAGGACCATATATACTTTCACTACCATAAAGAAGAGCATATAAAAGCCGTTCTGAAAGAACAGGGGTTTCAGCTGGTCTCGGAAATCAGAGAAGATTATAAAGAGGCAGACGGATCCATAACCGAAGATCTGTTTCTGATTTTCAGACAATCGACATAATCCGGGGAGACAGTCATGTTTTACAGATATATAGATATTGAACTGCAGCTGTGCCTGCTGAACAGAGATAATGCCGGAGCCCTCTATAACCTGACCTGTCGAAACAGAGCCTGGCTGCGGCAATGGCTTCCCTGGCTGGACGGCATTCAGAAACCTGCAGATACGGAGTTCTTCATCTCTGCCTGTCTCAAGCGCTTTGCCACCGGAGAGCAGATCACCTGCGGGATTCTCTATCAGAATGAACTCTCCGGAGTCGCCGGGTTCAACCGCTTTGATTACAAAACAGGCACCGCCTATATCGGATACTGGCTGGCAGAGAATGTCTGCGGCCGGGGCATTATGACCCGCACAGTCAGAGAGCTGGAGAAAATGGCCTTCTTCGATATGAATCTGAGCAAGGTGGAAATTCACTGCGCCTCAGAAAACAGGAACAGCCGGAAAATCCCTCTTCGCCTGGGCTACAGGGAAGAAGGTGTGATCCGCCGGGCAGAAAATCTCTACGGCAAGGTTGTGGATCATGTGATATACGGCCTGCTGAAAGAGGAATATCTAAACAGAGACAGTTAGGCATTTTCTTCCGGTTGGAAGACCAAAATGCACTTTTTACAGGAAAAAGATGGCATATGCTCTTTATCCCCCTGAAATAGTGACAAATCCAGAACACTCGTTCCTTTTTTATCAATAAAATTAACACGAATAAACTTTTTGGGCTTATAATTAAATCAGCCGTCAATCCCACCGCACACAGCAGAGACGCCCGTCTCTATTACTTGAATCAGGCACAACTCAAACCATTTTACCAGGAGCAGATCCATGAAAGCTATGAAATCAGCAAGGGTCTCCTCTGATCAGACGTCTGCAGAACATCTGATCCCCGGGGACATCTTTCCTCAAATTGATGACATCATCAAAGGGTACAAAACCGATGAGGGTGCTCTCATCCCGGTCCTTCAGTCTGCCCAGAATCTGCTGGGTTACCTGCCCCAGGAAATCCTGATCCACATCAGCGAGAAAATGAAAATACCCTTAAGTGAAGTGACAGGGGTCGTCTCCTTCTATTCCTTTTTCTCAAC
>JAQQAM010000260.1 GCA_028532905.1 Spirochaetales bacterium | reverse complement strand
CTTGAAACGCTTGGCGATCGCTTTCATCTTCCAGCGATTATAGACATCTTCAGGAATTAGAGCGTCGTACGTCGGGTCCCTGGGCGTACCATGAACGTAAAGGGCGTGGCGCGAAGCTAAACTCTTGGGACGCGTTCGCAGGAATGTTCTCAGAGTCGGTTCGGAAAGGATCTCCTGTTCAAAACCTTTGAAGAGGAAGGAATCAATCTGACCTGGCGTCCTGAAAAGATCACTGTAGACCAGTTTGTCAAACTCTCAGACCGTCTGGCAGACGCAGATCCTGCCTCCTGATGTCTCAAGAGCTCTGTCCCGTCTGTTGCGCTTCTTCCGACTTCTATTTTGAGGAGGCCGGCAGGATTTTTCACACATGTCCTGCCTGTTCCCTTGTGTTTCAGACGACAGACACACTGCCGGCTTCAGAAGAAGAGAAGGCGAGGTATGAACTCCATCAGAATGATGATACAGATGAAGGGTATGTCCGCTGGCTGACTTCATTTATTAATAGCTCTGTTATCCCCTGGTACAAACAGGGGTCCGTCCTTGATTTCGGCAGCGGTCCCCAAGCCGTTCTCACAGACCTGCTCCGGGACCGGGATTACCCGGTCTATTCCTATGATCCTTATTTTTCTGACAGATGGCCGGAGGAGGGGGAGCCTTTTTCCCTTATTCTGATGTGTGAGGTTCTGGAGCATGTCAACGATCCGGCAGAAGTGTTCCGGCGGCTTTTTTCTGTAAGTGCTGAGGGAGCTGTGATCAGTCTGAAAACAGCTTTTCTTCCCTCCTCGGGGCAGGTTGGTGATTTTAAAGGGTGGTGGTACAGGCAGGATATCACCCATATCCGTTTTTACAATCCCCAATCCCTGAAGGTTCTGGGGGAAAATAGCGGCTGGAAACTGATCCGTCAGGATGGAAAGTCCCTGGCTGTATATGAAAAGAGCTCCCCGCATAAGGGAGCCCTTTAATTTCTTATTGAATTAAAAATCCGAACTTTAAATAAGACCCTGGTTTTTCAGGACTTCTCTGATTTTCACTTTTGTCTCTTCTGCCGGTGAGCAGAGGGGCAGTCTGAACATATCCTTTACAAGGCCCATTTCACTCATGGCCCATTTTACGGGAATGGGATTGGTCTCCAGGAACATGCTCTTGAAAAGGGGCAGCAGTTCGTAGTGTATAGTTTTTGCTTTTTCAACATCCCCTTTCCGGCCGGCCTGGATCAGCTCTTCCATCCAATGGGGAATGATATTACTGACAACCGAAACCACTCCGTTACCACCCATAAGGGTCAGGGGCAGAGCCATATTGTCGTCTCCTGAGAGCACGGCAAAGTCAGAGGGTTTCTGACGGATCACATCCATCATCTGGTTCAGATCGCCGCTGGCTTCCTTGACGGCCACTATGTTTTCATGTTTGGCCAGTTTCATCAGGGTATCAGTTTCAATATTGACGCCGGTTCTTCCCTTGATATTGTAAACCATAATGGGGAGATCCACGGTGTCGGCAATGGTCATAAAGTGACGGTAAAGCCCTTCCTGAGTCGGTTTATTGTAATAGGGAGATACCTGAAGGCTGGCGTCCGCTCCGATGGCTTTGGCAATTTTGGTCATCCGGATCGCTTCATCTGTAGAGTTGGAACCGGTACCGGCAATAACCGGAACTTTACCGTTGACTTCCTTTACCACAATCTCGACGACTTCCATGTTCTCATCATGGGATACGGTAGGGCTTTCTCCTGTCGTTCCCATGGGAACAAGACCGGAAATTCCCTTGTTCAGCTGGAACTGAACGATTTTTTTCAGGCTTTCCTTATCCACGTTCCGGTTTTCATCAAATGGTGTTACCAATGCGGTATATACGCCTGTAAACATATTTTTCTCCTTAATCCTGCTTAAAAACAGGTTTTCCGCTTTTAAGCTGTTTGACAGTAAGACCCGTGGGCCCTGGCCAGTTCTGAGGAACCCTTTTCCGGTTCCCCTCACTCATTTTCTGTTTCAGCTCCGGGAGTTAATCCAGAAGATCGCTGATGAAATCTTCCACAGTGAAGATCCCTTTCCGGTTCTCATCAGCAGACAGCCATTCAAGAGCCATTACGGCTCCCAGGGCAAATCCGCCGCGGTTGCGGGCGCTGTGGGTGATTTCAAGGGTATCTGCCGGAGAATCCATTGTCAGTGTATGAATCCCCGGAATATGTCCTCCCCTGACGGAAGCAACATGAAGCTGTTCCGGTTTAATGGCTCCCGGGGGATTTCCCGGGAGAATCTCCTTTTTACGGTCAAGATTCTCCACCACCAGCTGAGCCGCTGTCAGGGCCGTGCCCGAGGGAGCATCCACTTTTTTGTTATGATGATACTCGGTGAGCATAACATCATATTCTTCAATTTTATTAATCATACGGGACGCCGCTGCGGACATTCTGAAAAAAAGATGAGCCCCGATTGAGAAATTGGAACCGTAAAGGCAGGCTCCGCTGCTCTGCTTGAAGGGTGCCAGGACTGTCTCTTTTTTGTCTGCCCAGCTGGTTGTGCCGACAACGGCTTTCAGTCCGTATTCGGCATAAAGAGCTGTGTTGTCCTCCAGGCCGGAGGGCAGGGCAAACTCGATGACTCCCTCTGCCGCCTCAAGGGATTCCTTTGAGACTCTCAGCTCATCACCGTAGCCTCCGGAATCCACTCTGGAAACAATTCTGTGACCTCTTTCGAGGAGTATTTTTTCTATCTCACGGCCCATCCGGCCGTATCCCGTAATGATTACATCCATAATATTTAAGTCTAGTCTTCCACCTGTGTCATGGTTACAGCTACAGTGTTGACAATGTCTTCCACTGAACATCCTCTGGAAAGGTCTGAGATGGGCTTGGCAAATCCCTGCAGGAAGGGTCCGTAGGCACCGGCATTACCGAATCTCTGAGCCAGTTTGTATCCGATGTTTCCGGACTGAAGGTCGGGGAAAATCAGGGTGTTGGCTTTTCCGGCAACAGAGGAACCGGGTGCTTTTTTGGCGCCCACACTTTCAACAATGGCTGCATCCAGCTGCAGTTCTCCGTCAACATTGAGATCAGGAGCCTTCTCTTTAACGATTTTAAGGGCATCTGTCACTTTGTCCACATTGGGGTGGGCGGCCGAACCTTTTGTAGAGAATGAGAGCATGGCAGTCAGGGGCTCTGTCTGCAGGAAGGTCTTGCAGGATACAGATGACTGAATGGTGATTTCAGCAAGCTGATCAACTGTGGGATCGGGAATTGTGGCACAGTCTGAAAAGATCATAAGACCATCTTTTCCCCACTTCTTTTCAGGGAAGTCCATAACGACGCAGGATGAGGCAGTAGAAACACCGGGTGCTGTCTTGATAATTGTGAAACCGGCTACAAGAACTTTACCTGTGGGATTGTCTGCACCGGCAACCATGGCATCCGCATCGCCTTTGCGAACCATCATCGCACCCCATTTCAGGCAGTCTTTGATCTGCTCACCGGCATCTTCCAGGCTTAATCCCTTGTGTTTTCTCAGTTCATAGTATTCCTGGGCATAGGCTGCCGCCAGATCGGATGCAGCCGGATCAATCACTGTAATTCCTTCCAGGGATACTGATTCATCTGCCGCTACGGCACTAATGGCTGCTTCCTCTCCAATGAGAAATACTTCGGAAGCTATGTTTTCATCTTTAATGATTCTGGCAGCTGCCAGGGTTCTGGGTTCGGTTCCTTCGGGAAGGACCAGCTTTTTCTGCATACTTACAGCTTTGGCTTTCATATCTGAAACGAATGACATAATAAAATCTCCTGCATATTGCTACGGGGACCCGCTGCAGAGTATTTCAGGTTTGTTAACAGCAGTGCCCACAGTTTTCAATTACTATAAACCTTTTTAAAGAACAGGAAAAGAAGGTTCGTCCATATAAATGCCCCTATTTACCCTCTGATTTCCTTCTTCAGGGGGCGTCTGACCGGGCGTGAAGTTTTGTCTTTGCATCTTCGTTTTTTTTCTGTATTATAGGAACATGCAAATTGGCGTGTACGGCCTGGGGCGCTTCGGCGCATTCTGGGCTTCATTGTTATCACAATCTTTTGACGTCAGGGCCTATTCCAGGAACCCTGACAGACTTACACCGGCCGGTGTTGAACGGGTAGATCTGAAAGGGCTGTCTGAAGCTCATGTCATATTTCTGTGCAATGCCATTTCTTCCATGGAGCAGGTCCTTCCGGAGCTCGCTCCTCTGCTGAAAGAGGGAACTCTTGTGGCGGATACCTGTTCTGTAAAGGTTTATCCAGTGGAACAGATGAAGAAATATCTGCCCGAAAGTGTAGGTATCCTGGGAACCCACCCCATGTTCGGACCGGATTCGGGAAAAAACGGAGTGGAAGGACTTCCTGTTGTTATGTGCAAAGAACGGATCAGTGATGAACAGTACATCCTCTGGAAGGATCATTTCAGGAGAATGGGTCTTGCTGTTCAGGAAATGACAGCCCATGAGCATGACAGGGAAGCGGCTTATACCCAGGGAATTACCCATTTTATCGGGAGAACTCTGGATGAGCTGAATCTTCATCCCAGTTCCATAGCCACTGCCGGTTATGAGGCTCTGCTGAATATCGTGAGGCAGACCTGTAATGACCCCTGGCAGCTGTTTCTGGATCTGCAGAAGTATAATCCCTATACAACGAGTATGAGAAAAGATCTCCATAAAGGCCTTGAAAAAATGCTGGGGACCTTCGATTCAATTGAAAGCGTAGGAGAGATGGATGGCTGAGATTCATTCACGAAAGATAAAAGAACATAAATTGGACACCGTGCTTGCTGAAGACATAAGCTTCAGCGGAGAACTCTCCTTTACTCAGGAGCTGATGATCAAAGGAAAGTTTGAAGGAAATATTCAGGCCGGGGGTGATCTGTATATTGCAGAAGATGCCGATGTAACGGCAGAAATCGATGCCCGTTCCATACATGTACGGGGCAGGGTGAAAGGAAATGTTCACGCAGAGTCCCGGGTGGAGCTTATGGGGAATGCCGAAGTGATCGGTAATATCACAGCCCCCAAAATCATTATGGAAACCGGCTGCCGCTTTGAAGGTATCAGCAGAATGGTTCCCGCGGAGGATTCTTTTGAAAAATAATGTAAAAACAATAATCACAGTACTTTTTCTGGCCGCGGCTGTTTCTCTGCCGGCTCAGGAAGAGAAAAAAGATGCCCTGAAACTGTATCGTCAGGGGAATTTTGAAGAATCTGTCAATATCTGTCTGGAAGAACTGGATAATTATGATGATTCCCAGCTCATACCCAGAATGGACTCCTATACGGTTCTCGGATGGGGCCTGATCCGTCTCGGACGCTATGATGACGCTCTGAAATACGGTGAGGAAGCACTGGGATGGTCCCGGTATGATGTAAGGATTATCGAGAACCTGGGAGAAGCTCATTACTACCTGGGGAATCATGAGAAGGGTTTATCCTATTTTCAGCAGTATGTTTCCCTTAATCCCACAGGCGACAGAATCGGGCAGGTGTACTACTACATGGGAGAAACCTACATCAGACTGGGCATGTATAACCATGCCGATATCGCTCTCTCTACTGCCTTGTATCATGTTCCGTCAGCTGCCCGCTGGTGGTCCCGTCTCGGATATGCCCGTGAGGGAGCTGAAAATCTGGACACTGCAGAAGAAGCCTATAACAGAGCTCTTGTTCTGAGTCCCTCTCTTCAGGAAGCCAAAAAAGGACTGGAGAGGATCAGCGAAAGCAGATAAGACATGAAAGCTGTATTTTTTACCTTCGGCTGCAAGCTGAATCAGTGTGAAACAGAAGCACTGGCCGATTCCTTTTCCGGGCAGGGATTTGATATAGTTGAATTCTCTGATGGGGCTGATGTTTTTGTTGTAAATACCTGTACGGTGACCTCCAAGTCAGAACAGAAAGCCCGGCGTGTAATCCGGAAAGCCAGCCGGGATTTTCCGGATGCTCTGGTGATCGTCACCGGATGCTACGCCCAGCTGGAACCGGAACTGATCGGTGAACTGGGAGATAATGTCCTCTCTGTCACCCTGGATCAGAAAGACCTTATAATGGATATGGCCGGTTTCCTGGGAAGCGGTCAGGCTCAGGGGCAGGACCTTTATAAAGCAGCAGGGTTCTGGCTGGAAACCCAGTCTCCCGGGGTCGAGGACAAGGACGGCCGCTTCCGCTTTTCTGCTGCTGATTTTAATTTCCATGCCAGAGCCTTTCTTAAAATTCAGGACGGCTGTGACCACCGCTGCGCCTACTGCCGGGTCCGTCTGGCCAGAGGCAGGTCGGTCAGTCTGTCATCGGATGTTCTTATGGAACGTCTAAAGGAGCTGGAAGCCGGCGGATACAAGGAAGTTGTACTGACCGGAGTCAATATTGATTCCTGGCGGGATGGGGATATGAATCTGTCGGATCTGCTCAGACGGATTATTGACGAAACAGATCATTTCAGGATTCGACTCTCTTCCCTGGAACCTAAAACTCTTCTGGAACGGGATCTTTCCATATTGTCTCATCCCAGAATCTGTTCCCATTTTCATGTTTCCGCCCAGTCTCTCAACGACTCTGTTCTGGAAAGGATGAACAGACCGTACCGGGCGCAGGCTGTTATAGATGCTGTGAACCGTCTGAGGGAACTGAAAGAGAACCCCTTTATTGCTGCCGATATCATTGCCGGCTTTCCGGCTGAAACGGATGAAGAGCACGGTGTAACCGTTACAAATCTGAAAAAGATCAACTTTTCCCGTCTCCATGTTTTCCCTTTTTCCGCCCGTCCGGGGACTGCTGCCTGGGATATGAGCCCTAAAATCCCTGAACGGATTACCGGTGAAAGAACGGAAGAAATCCGTGAAATTTCTAGCAATTCTTATCAGAAATACCTTCAAACGCAAACAGAGTGTCAGATTCAAGTCCTTTTAGAGGAAGAAAAAGAATCCTCCGGTACCCGATTCTGGGAAGGAACGAGCGATAATTATATCAGAGTCCGCATTCCCTTTGACAAGAATCTGGAAAGGGGTGAACTGGTTCTCTGCCGTATTGAAAAGGAAGAAAAAGGTATCCTCTACGGAAATCTGACGTAACCTGTTACCAGCCTGAAATAGTTGATTTCTCATCCTAATGGAGTATGTTTATATAGGAAGTATATGCATTTTATGGCATATTTGTGTTCTGTATGTGTTATAGAATTATAAGCATACCAATTTAAAAAAGATGTTCTATTCGGAACCTTACGGTTCTGATGCAATACGAGTCGGAATAATTTACTTCCGACGGATTGAGGAGCTCTATATGAGAAAGAGAATGCTGCCGGGGCTGGCCCTGGTTCTTCTGGTTCTGCTCAGCAGTTGTAATCCCTTTACAACCAATCTGTACAGCGGGATCGACAAATTCAAGAATCCTGACCTGACCGATGCGTCTGCCCTGCTGGATGCATCAGATGAACCCCAGTTTTATGAAAATCTGAAAAATGACCCCGCCGCTAAGCAACAGGTTCTGGAAACACTGCAGGAGGTTCTTGATGATCCCAATGCAGATGATCAGACCAAACAGGAAGCGGCTCTTATGATGACCGATGTCCATCTGAAAACCTCAGACACCGAAGAGACCATGAGCAATCTGAATTCAGTGGTCAGTGATGCAGTTTCCGGTGAAGATGTATTTGCAGGAAGCGGAGAAGATGACGGACCTGAAGTATTCTTCAGATCTCTTTTCGGTGAACCCCCTGCTGGTGTTCCTTTTACCGAATATAAAGCTCAAGTCGTTATTCAGTTGAATGCCTTTCTGTCTGCAGCAGTTCCTCTTCAGCAGTACGGTGAGACCCTTGAAGTAACCGGTACAAGCCCTCCGGGAACCAATGACGGAGACAATGCCACCAAAGCCCTTATGGCCGGCATGACCAGAACCCTGGTGTACTATATTGATTCAAGCAAACAGGTGGATGATCTGGCTGCCTATCTGGCAACCCCCAGTAATCCAGACGGCTCAGCTCCCGCCCGCCAGTTCGATTATAAAAATGAGATGCCTGACTACAATGGACCTGAAGATATGCTCAAAGATCCGGCAGACCCTGATAACCCCAGTAAAGACGGTCTGGTTGAAGTGGTCACATTCGGCGGAATTGATCTTGATATGTTCGGGGGTGAGTAATGAGAAAAATAATTAGCGTATTACTGATATTCATGACAGTGACGGGACTGGCTTTTGCCAAGGACCGGTATTATTCCCCCGCTTTCTCCTGGGTCAGTCCCGAGGTGAAAGGGCAGGGAGGATCCTTTATTTCCAACGGAAGCGGGTACAACTCTCTGTTTGTTAACCCTGCCTCTTTTGAAAAGTATAGAGAAAAAGAGAAAAAAGACGGCGAAATCAAGAAAAAAGCCGAACTCACAGCCATCTCCCTGGGAGCCGGTTATTCAGGCGACCTGTTTACCTATCTGGAAGAGAACAGAGCCGGTGAGAAAGAGATGCTGGAACTGATTCTGGATCAGGTCACTTCAAATGGTATGGGTGCCTCCTTTCAGGTGGGTACCGGATATGTGGGCCGCAGAATTGGTATCGGTTTTATGACTGTTGCCGAAATGGATGCTCCAGCGGTTGAAACCACCCTGGGAGTTACGGGAGACCTGATGCTCACAAGCGGTCTTGTCGCCGGTTATGCCCATCCCTTTGAACTGGGTCAGTTCAAACTGGTTGTGGGAGCGGATATCCGACCCATGTACAGGTTTATCGCCAAAGATATTGATATCGGCGCTCTCACCGGCAGTGCAACAGATGCAGCAACCAGCGGAGATGAAAGCGGAGACATCAGTTTTTCCGAGGTCAATGCCATGGCCGGTCTGGGACTGGGATTTGATGCGGGTGTAGACTTCTACTGGAGAGATCTGATTGCCAGTGTCACCATGAGGGATATCGGAAATACCCGGTATTTCTTCAAACCTGTTGAGCAGGCTTTCGGCATGACCTTTGCCAATGAAGAAATTGATGAAATCTATGTGACTCCCTGGACTATGAACTTTGGTGTGGCCTACAGCCCCACACTGGGAAAACTCAACAAGTTTATTGCCCCTACGGTGCACGGTTCCTTCTCTCAGCCTCTGGTCAGGGAAGATGCTTTGTATGACTACAAGAGTCAGTCTTTCTGGAGCCGTCTGGATCTGGGTACAGAAGTTGTTCTTCTTTCAGCTGTGGCTCTCAGAGCCGGTCTGCAGGGGGGGTACTTTACAGCCGGTTTCGGTCTGGACCTCTTCTTCCTGGAGCTGAATGGAGCTCTTTATGCTGACGAACTTGGTTCCCATGCAGGAGATCAGCCTGAAATGGGCGGTTCCCTGGAGTTTGCCATCCGATTCTAGTCAGTCTCTATTTAATCTTTATTAAAAAAAATCAGCCCGGATGTCGCAGGATGTCCGGGTTTTTTGTATAATGAACGCTATGAAAAAAGCTTTCATTCTCCTGTTAGTTGTTGTTTTTGTCTCCGTCTCCTGTGATACCAGGGTGAACAGCAATATCTTTTCGGCTCTGAAGAATACGGATAATATTTCAGTTCTTGAAGCCATTGCCTCGGGGGATGAGGAAATAATGACGGCCGTCTATGAGAGGGAGTCAGCCCGCTGGGCCAGTCTTGATCCCGTTACCGACAGAGAGGAATTTCTCCAGGTCACACTGGATATTGCCGATCTCCAGTCAGTCAGATCAAGAGGAGTGCTTCTCTTTGTGGCTCTGATTGTCATTGAAGTCTCCCAGACCGAGGTCGGTGAAGTTATTGATACACAGATTATAGAAGATTATCTGTATGAAGTCTCCGACAAGATACGTGATGTCAGGCAGCTGGAGGGTGAATCGACCCCCACTCAGAAGTTTATGGCTGCCCTGGGGTTGATTGTCTACTGGTACTATATTGCAGATTATCTGGGAACCAGTCCCCGTGAGATGGTGCATGCATACAAGGAAGGGAATCTGGAAGCCCTGCTTCTGGATCTGGAATGGGAATCCCTCCAGGACTATGACAGCACCAGTGATATTGAAGAGGATCTTAAGAAAGATGTGGATGACATTCAGCTATATATCCAGGACATTGAAGACGATCCGGAAACAGAGAATATGCCCGATCTGCAGCAGGCTGTTGAAAACACATCCCTGATTTTTGGAGTATGAGTCTATGAAGAAGCTGTTACCCCTTTGTCTGTTCCTTGCTATCCTCTCTCAAGTTTCTGCCGAGCCTCTGACCCATATAACCGGAAGAATGTACTCAACAGGCGGCCCCCATGCCGCCGACGGGAACAGTTTTGCATCTGTACTGTACAATCCGGCCTATTTTGCCTTTGCAGAGGATCAGGTCCTGTTTTCTGATACGGGCATCGGTTTTTCGGGAGTGAACAATCAGGTAAAAGACCTGGTGCAGGAGGGCGATTATCTGGGACTGATTCCCCTTTGGGAAGGTACTTATTTAAAAGCGGATGTTTCGGGTCCCATAAACAGCGGCTTTATTAAGAATAAGGCAGGATTCAGAGTCTACAATGAGCTTGATCTATTGAGTTTTACATCCAATATGGTTGTGTCCTCTGCCGTCAGGCTCAATGATCAGCTCGTTTTTCAGGGAGGAGGGGGTGGCCGTCTGCCTTTGCCTGCCGCCTGGAAGGGAGAGGCTTCCTGGGGTGTACTGGGCAAGTTTTTTATTGAGTGGGAATATCTGTATTATGAAGACATCCTCAAGTTCCTCTACAGTCTGACTGAACCCTCTCTGTTTATAGATAATCCCATGAATCTGAAAAGCGGAGCTGGTGTGGACCTGGGCTTTCTTCATGTTGTTTCGGGACGGTTTTCCTATGGACTGACCATCCATGATGCCTTCACTCCCTATGGAGACTTTATTTACTCCAGTCTCGATGACTATGGACAATCTCTGGGATATTCTCATACTGAGTTCGGTATGAAGCCGGTCAACGTCTCTGTGGGGATGAAGTATTCCCCCGATCTTTTCAGGAACAGAAAATGGATCGGCCCCTGGGATATTTTCCTGGATTACAGGGATATCTTCAATTTTGCCTATGATGATCCCGTAAATCCGGTTCTCAATATCGGAATCGGCAGTGAATTGAAAATGCTGAGGATTCTGGATATCAGAACCGGCTTTCACGAAGGGCTGCTTTCCTTTGGAACTGCTGTAAATTTGAAATTTTTGAAAATTGGTATTTCTTTTTATGGAAATGAATTAACAGGTGAACCTGGTGTGTATTCAGTCTATACAACTAAATTAAATATAGAATTTCACAAATGATTCTTGACACTTTTAGATGCATTAGGTATATTACCACTCGTTCTACGGGCCGCTAGCTCAGCTGGCAGAGCAACGCCCTTTTAAGGCGTGGGTCACTGGTTCGAACCCAGTGCGGCTCATTGGCTAACCGAATGAACAATTTGTCTCCATCGTCTAGGGGTTAGGACACCGGGTTTTCATCCCGGCAACGGGGGTTCGATTCCCCCTGGAGATGTACGGGCCGCTAGCTCAGCTGGCAGAGCAACGCCCTTTTAAGGCGTGGGTCACTGGTTCGAACCCAGTGCGGCTCATTACCGTATTATTCGGTTAGTTTTTTGTCTCCATCGTCTAGGGGTTAGGACACCGGGTTTTCATCCCGGCAACGGGGGTTCGATTCCCCCTGGAGATGCTAACGAACGAAAAGAGGACAGCTTCGGCTGTCCTCTTTTTTTATAATATTTTTACCAGGGGGGATCGAACTGGAATGACGGCGCGAACACCTGGAGCGCAATTCGGCAGGGATGCCGAATTAGGAATGGAAGAGGGCTTGAAGGGAATCTGCAGGAAGCAGACGACCGGAAGTGATTCCCCCTGGAGATGCTAACGAACTTGAAAGGACTGCTTCGGCAGTCCTTTTCTTTTTATAATTTGATTCCTCTTTTCCTTTAATAATCAAATCAGAGACCCCATCAGAAATCCTTAATCAAAACAGATAAGAGGCTTTGTGAGAAAAGTGTTATTGTGTATAATGGGTTTTAGTTTATCGAGAATACCAGAAGACAAGGAAAATAATGATGAATACAAAAGTTGTTCTGAAAGCAGAAGATCTTGATGGATATCTGACAGAGGATGACCAGACAAATATCAAACAGATGAATGCCTATTATGCACAGGCTATTGAATCTTACCGGTCCCTCTCTGTTGCCGAAGGAAACTCCTCGGTGATCAAGAAAGAGACTGACAAAATAATCAAACTGTACGATACCATGGGGGATTTTATGAAAGAAATCACCTCAAAGGAAGATTCCATCAGGGTTTACTCCTTTGAGACCCCCCAGATAAAACACGGTGAAGTTTCCAGACTTATTGCTAAACTGAGAGATACAAGAACTCCTCATGATGAGTTTGTCTACTATGTTCAGAGAGCCTATGAGCTTCTCTTTAATCTTGCTTATGACGGAGGGGAGTCAAACAGGAAAAACCACCTTATTGTAAAGACTCCTGTGACCATGCCTGTTCAGAATTATGCTGTTCATAAAATTCCCGATGTGGATGATGCCATTTCCAATTCAGTTATGTGTGTGATGCTCCGGGGAGCCCTCCTGCCTTCAATGATTCTGAGTAAGGAGATACAGGAGTACTCGTCCACCGGCTATGTTACCCCTTTTGCTCTTTTTAAGATCAAACGGGATGATTCAAGAATGAAGCATAATATGGAGTACATACTGGATCTGGACAAATCCTTTTTTGATCCTGAACAGCTTGACGGAAAAGACCTGATCTTTGCGGACCCTATGAATGCTACCGGCGGAAGTCTTGTGACAATCGTTAAATACATACTTGAGCTTGGGGTTAAGCCTAAATCGATTCGCTTTCTGAATGTTATCTCTGCCCTGAAAGGGACATTGCAGATCATCCGTTCTATTGAAGATATTACCTGTTATACCCTCTGGATGGATCCTGTACTTAATGATGCTGCCTATATCCTGCCCGGACTGGGTGATGCCGGTGACAGACTGAACGGACAGGATATGGACGACTATCCCCGGAATATGATTCAGCTGATTGCTGATTACGGTTCCAATCTGGCAAATCTCTACAGATCACAGGTGAGAACGATTGAACAGACTATTCTGGGCAATTAGCCTGTTTCTTGTGCTGGTATCCCTGTCGTGCAGAACGTCAGGAGCCAGTCAGGAACTTGCCCGCGATTATTACAATATCGGCAATGCCTATTCTGATCTGGATAATCATGAAAAAGCCGCTTCTTATTATAAGCGGGCCCTCGATCTTGATCCCGAAATCAATCAGGCTGCCTATAATCTTGCCCGCAGCAGTCTGGAAATTGAAGATTATGATTTGGCAATCAGACTTCTTACTGATCTTCAGGAAAAGGATGAAGCCAATCTTATGGTTCTGGAGATGCTGGGGTATACCTGGTATCAGAAAGGGGATGCAGCCAGGGCTGCCGAATATTACAGGAAGAGTCTGGAGGTTGATCCGGCTCATCTGCGGAGTCTGTACAACCTGAGCATTCTGGAGAAAGAGAATGAACGCTGGGGTATGGCCGGGCAGTATCTGGAGAGACTGCTGGAACTGGAGGAGAAGAAGGAATACCGTATTCTTCTGGCTGAACTGGCAGTCGATATGGGTGAACTGGATAAAGCGATTCTTTATTACGAAGATCTTATAGTCGAATATGAAGGGGATTCCGGAATCTATCTGTCCATGAAAGATCTCTATATGGAGACCGAACGGTATTACAAGGCTCTTGATATGCTGGAGCTGCTGACCGCTTCCGGTTCTGATGCAGAACTGGTACCGGGATATTTTTTTGAAAAAGCCACATTGGAAATTGATATTCTGGATGATCCTGTAAACGGACGCAAGAGTTTGAAGAGCGCTCTGGAAAAAGGATATTCAGACAGAGAGTCCCT
>JAQQAM010000259.1 GCA_028532905.1 Spirochaetales bacterium | reverse complement strand
GGGAACTTCTGGAGGACAGCCGGCAGCAGGTCGTTAAACTGTCCCGGATCATCGAAGATCTGATGGAACTGACGCGCCTGGAGTCCGGTGATTCAGCTCATTTCAAGGACTGCTCCGTCAAAGACCTGTGCCGCCGGGCCTGGAAAGGACTGCAGGGTAAGGCGAATGAAAAAAAAATATTTCTGGATCTCTCCGGACCCTCCGGGGAGGTCTGCATCGATCCTCACCGTCTGGAAATGGCACTATCCAACATTCTGGACAATGCGGTAAAATGGTCTCCTGAATCGGGACGCGTTTCTGTCCGGATTTCAGTGGTCAATCATCGTGTGGGTATCAGGATTACCGATCAGGGACCCGGTATGCCCGAGCAGGACCGAAGCAGGATCTTTGAACGTTTTTATCAGTCCTCTTCTGAAAAAGGCGGTTCCGGCCTGGGACTGGCAGTGGTTAAACGGATAATTGAAGACGCCGGCGGTACGGTAAGCGCCGGCAATAATGAGTCCAGAGGGGCATGGTTTCTCCTGGCTCTCCCGGAAAACAAGGAGGCTCAGAAATAAATATGGATAATCATGCTACTTTATTGGAACAGTTTCAGTCCCGGCGGTCGGTCAGACAGTTTTCCCGGGAACCTGTCAATCTGGATGATGTGAGGGAGTGTATTGCCATTGCCGGTACGGCACCCAGCGGGGCGAATTGCCAGCCCTGGACCTTTGCTCTTGTCACATCTGCTTCAGTAAAACGGAACATCCGCCTGGCTGCCGAAAAGGTGGAAGATCAGTTTTATAACAGTGAAGCCACCGAAGCCTGGCGGGAAGATCTCTCGGATCTGCGGACCGGTACGGAAAAAGCCTTTCTGGAGGAGGCTCCCTGTCTGATTGTCCTCTTCCTTCAAAAATACGGGAGAGGCAGAAACGGCAGAAAGATCAATCACTATTATCCGGGAGAATCTCTGGGGATGGCTACGGGTTTTCTTATTTCAGCCCTCCATCTGAATGGCTTCTGCACTCTTCCCTATACTCCGGCGCCAATGGGTTTTATCAAGGACATTCTGGACCGTCCGGATAATGAGAGACCCTACCTTATTCTGCCTGTGGGGTATCCTGCTCCCGGCTGGACCCCTCCGCAGCTGAAAAGGAAAGCTCTGGATCAGATCCTGGTCGAGTACTGAAGGGGCTGAGCGCTTATTATGATAAAACAGTTTTTCCTGCTCCTTTGCTTTTTAATCCCTGTGACCGCATTGTTTCCGGATCTCCGCTTTGAACCGGAACAGCTGACCTTTCACCCGGAACAGGAGGTCTTTGAGGAATCCGTCCTTGTTATCAATGATGATGAAAGAGAACTGGTCATCCAAATAGTTCTCTCGGGTGAAGGCTGGCAGGTGGAGCCTTCGACTCTCAAAATTGCTCCCGGGGAATCCGGGGCGTTTATCCTCAGGGGCAGGGGATACAGCAAAGAAGATGCGGCCCCTCTGCTGATGCTCTCCGACCGGGAGGATGTCCCTTATCTGTATGCTGTACAGCCCTTTGAGACAGAGGTTCCTTCGGGTCCGGTTTCCGGGGACAATCCGGGAGTCCCTGAGCCTTTTGTCTTTTTCTATACCCCCGGATGTGATATCTGCGACCATTTTTATTCCTCTGTCTTACCGGAGCTGGAGGACAGCCTCGGTGTGGATCTGAATCCCGAAAAGCTGAATATCTATGATGCGGGAAATTATGAGCGTCTGGAGGCTCTTTCTGCGGAGCGGAATATGCAGGTCAAGGACTTTCCCGTTCTTGTGGCGGGCAGCAGAATCTTCGGAGGCGAAAAGGAGCTGATCCAGGGCTTCCCCTCTCTTCTGAAAAATGATCCCTCAGTATTTAATGAAGAGCTGTACAGCGACGGGCATGACAGTGATCCTGTCATGCCGGGACTGCGCTGGCTGCCGGTGTTTCTGGCCGGGCTTTTGGACGGAATCAATCCCTGTGCCTTCACCTCTCTTATTTTTCTGATTTCCTATCTCCGTCTGATGAAAAAGAAGGGCTCAGAAATTCTGGTCATCGGCGGAAGCTTCACACTCGCCGTTTTTCTGACCTATTTTTTGATCGGCCTGGGGGCCTTCCGGTTTATCAGAATGGCCGACTCTTTCACTCTGGTTTCGGACCTGATCCGTTATGTTCTGGGAGGGGTTCTGCTGGTTCTGTCCCTTCTGTCCCTCATCGATTATGTACGGGTGAAACAAGGACGCTCTTCTGAATCTCTTCTGCAGCTGTCAGGGGGAACAAAAAAACGTATTCACAAGGTGGTCAGAAACAGCAGCAGATCTTCATGGATTTACGTCAGCAGTTTTGCAGCGGGATTTCTGATCTCAGTGTATGAACTGGGCTGCACCGGACAAATCTATCTGCCCATGCTGGTCTATATGGTGAAGCAGGAGGACTGGAGTGCCCTGGGACCCCTGGTTCTCTATAATCTTGCGTTTATACTGCCTTTGATTGTTGTGTTCACCCTGTTCTACAAAGGGAGCGATTCAGAACAAATCGGACAGTTCTTTGCAGATCACCTGTCTCTGATCAAACTGGCCGGAGGACTGCTGTTTCTGGTGATGGCTGTGTTTATTCTGTTCTTCTGACGGATCATCAGAATCAGACCCGGGTCAGGCGTCTTTTTTCAGCTGCTCCAGCTTTTCCCCGATTGCTTCATAACCGTTGATATACTCATTGCCTGTTATGAGCAAGGGCAGTGAACGGGATATGTCGGGCAGTCCTTTTTCTTCCAGAATCTTCTTCAGTTCTGCCGCTGATTCTGGTGTTATCAGATTATAGTGGGCGGCATTCCAATCCTTCCCTTTGTTCAGCAGGAGGATTATCTCATTGTACTCTTCCGCCAGTTTGTAATTGTCACAACTGGGGCAGCTCTCAAAGTAGAAGAACAGGAGATCTTCTTTTTCAGCGGGTGAACAGGAAAAAAGTATGGCTCCCGCTGCTATTAGAATCAGGATTATGGATTGTCTTTTTTTCATCTCTGTGAGCTTATCCGCTGATGATTAATTAGTAAAGATGTGATTCTTTGGGTAAGCTATGGTATATTGAAAACATTATGAGCCAAAAAGAGAAAGACAGCAGTTCTGACAAAATTATGCAGGCCGCAATGGATGTGCTGGCCAGAGAGAAAATCAGCGGTACCAGAATGAGGCATATTTCTGAAGAAGCAGGGATGAGCCAGGGAATTCTGCACTATTACTTTCATACCAAGAAGGAGCTCCTGTCCAAACTCCTGGATTATATTCTGCAGCAGTTCAAGAAGGAACGGGATCGGGACTTTGCCGAATCCGACGGATCACCGGCAGGGAAAATCCATGCCTTTTTCGTGGAGAAAAGCCGTTCCATTCGAAATAAAAAACTGGAATACATACAATTTGACTTCTGGGTTCAGGGAACATCGGATGCCGAACTGAAGGAAAAAATTCAAAAATCCTATATGAACTGGCGATATAATCTATATGAGGTAATCCAGGAAGGTGTTACTGCAGGAGAATTTAACTCTGAGAGAGCCGAAGGTGCTCCGGCTCTGATTGTCTCCCTTCTCATGGGAGCTGCCGTACAGTATCTGATTGATGAGTCTGCTTTTGCCCTTGAAGATTATATGGGCCGGGCGGAAGACATGGTTCTGGATTATCTGCGGGGAAACTGACAGTATACCCTGACACAGGGAGTCTAATTGAGCAGCGAATCGGTAATTTACCACAGTGATGATCTTCTCTGCCGTCTGCATATTGACGGAGCCATGGAGGTGACCAGATCAGGTCCTCTGTATGTCTTCCGTATCCTTTCCGGGGCTCAGGTCTGTATGATGAAACTTGAGGCCGAAATCAATAATCCCGACAGTTGCTGGTACTGGTGGCCCAATCATGAAGGGGAGCGGGGACTGCTGTCGCAAGTCCATGAAGGTCTGGAATCTCTGGAAAACAGAACCCGGGGCATTTCCGTGGTGTATCCGGTCAGCGCCTCCTGCCGGACAATCATTCTGGGAGATGAGAAGGCCGGTATTATTCTCAGTGCCATGCCCGATGAGAAGGGCAGAATTTCCCAGATAACCGTTAAGAGTAAAAATGCGGGGAGAGTGGAATTCCAGGTTAAAACAGGCCGTTCCTGCTGGATACTTACCCAGTATCAGGGAAATAGAGAAGACGCCCTCCAGTGGATTACTAAAATCATTGATAAAGTGAAATGGCCTTCCCTTGAAAAGGCGGAGCCCTGCGGGAATTTTCTACTCCAGGTAGGCCTCATCGGACCGGATTATGACTGTATGGTTCCGGTGGAGAAGGGGTTTCTGGTTTTGAAGGATATCGCCGGTGTCATGAAAAAGCATCTGGGGAAAGGAAACTGGCTCCATGTTTTCGGATACGCCCACGGTCATGATATTCTGTATCCCGATTACAAACCTTCCGGCTTTATGGGAGGGACAGAACGGCTGAAGGAGGCGATTAGAGAGGTTCATAAGAAAGGGCAGAAAGTCAGTTTTTATCTGAATCTGCGGATTGCCGACCAGAGTCTTGTGGAAAATGATTTCAGTCTTCAGAAATCTGTTTTTCTGGATTCCCTGGGCAAAAAGGTGGAAGAACGGAACCATGAACGGGACTTTTATGTGATGAACCCCGATTGTGAGGGCTGGCAGGACCGGATTGTGGAAGAGGCCAGGCGTCTTGTTGATTTGGGAGCTGACGGCCTGGAGCTCAACTATCGGGGCCGGAGAGCTCTGATGGTTCCCCTGGGAGAGCAGTGGGGAGACGGCATCAGGAAAATCATGACCCGGATAAAGGATATGGGAGTGAAGGTCTGGTACAGAGGCGGCACCGATATCTATCCGGCCGACTGGCTTGAAATGAGCCGGGAAGACCTGGTTATGGAAGACGACGGCCATCTGTATTCCGGATGCGTTCTGGGTGAATTTGATCCCCGGCTTTATATGACCATGGTTCCGGGACGGCAGTACCTTCTTCCTCTGTCCCGGACCGATGTTCCAGTACTTGATGATGCACCTGTGATGAGAGATCTGGAAAACATAATGGGCGGTCTTTTTATCTACAATGAAGAGTATATGGAACGGATTGAAATGATCCTCCAGAGGGCGGCGGAAGAGTATGCCCAGCAGGAGGAGGAAGCCGTGAAGAAAGAGCTGTCCACAGCCAATGCCGTGGTGGATGAACTGGAAGAATCTATACCGTCTATGGATATGAACGAACAATCCTGACAATCCTTCTGATATTTCTCCTGTAAACTGACGTTTTTTCTGGATTTCTGTATCTCCGGTATATATATTTATATCTATATACTTGATTTTAAAGACCTCCCGGGTCTTTATACTTCCATTGCAGGGAACTTATTTAGATCCCGGCAGTCCTAAGGAGTCATACATGAAGAAGATTATTTATACAGGTCTGGTTTTATTCCTGTTTTCCGCGCTTTCCGCATTTGCCGATACCTATCCTCCCGAAGGCTGGACAGACGATATTCTGGAAGCCATTGCCGAATCGGAACGGACCGGCAAGGAAGTCCTACTGAATTTCACCGGTTCCGACTGGTGTGTATGGTGTGACAAGCTTAAAAAAGAGGTCTTTTCAACAGACGAGTTCAAAGACTATGCCGAAGAAAACCTGATTCTTGTATTTCTGGACTTCCCCAACGGGATTCCCCAGAGTGATGAGCAGAAGAAACAGAATGAAGTGATGGCCCAGATCTTCGGTGTGCAGGGCTTTCCCACACTCTGGCTGATGGACTCAGAGCAGGTGCCCCTAATGAAAACAGGATACCGTGACGGTGGAGCCGCTGCCTATATACAGCACCTCGAAGATGACAGACCCTCACTGGATGAGGCCACAAAGGAAGAGTACAAGGAGCTGATCCGCAGTACCATCAAAGAGCATATCGGAAGCTGGTAAGGCTTCCGGCAGTATGCTGTCAGCACCGGTCGAAGCCGAAGGATTAGAGTATGCTGTCAGGCCCCGGTCGAAGCCGAAGGATTCATAAAACCTGTAATTTTGGCTTTCCAGTCTTCCGGAAGGGGACTGGGCCTGCCGGTCTTAAGGGAAACAGACCCGGCTTTCAGCTCAATTTCACAGAGGGGCTCACCGTCTCTGCAGATATTCTGAATAAAAACCAGAGTGAAGGTTTCACATTTTGTAATGCGGCTTTCGATGGTCAGGACTTCGTCCAGAAAGGCCGGACGGTTGTACTGAATATTCATGGAGCGGACAACGACTCCTATTCCCTCATCAGTTAAAATACTGTGCTGCTCGGCTCCCAGAAGATGTATAAGTTCGCTCCGGGCGTGTTCGGCCATCTCGATGTAACGGCTGTGGTAGACCACTCCCCCTGCATCTGTATCGCTGTAGTAAACCCTTTTTTTCAGTCTGTGGACCTGATTTTCTATTGTGCCGGATATATTATTTTCCATGTCGCTATTCTATAACGGAGCAGGGGCGGGAGAAAAGAGTGTTACCATTTCATCACTAAAGGGGCGGAAGGCTTTTAAATATCAGCCTCATTCAGTAGAATACAATCCATGATTTTAACAGTAAAAAAATTCCTGATAAACGAAGATAATGACTATGAAAGAATGACCTCCCGTGTGGGGCAGATGCGGATTTTTCTGGATCATATCCTGGCGGGACGGGTTCCCAATGAAAAGTTCGGAAAGGACTCTGTGCTTCAGTACTGTCGTTCTCTGGTGGAAGGCCAGAGAGAGGCCGCAGAGGGGCTGGCCGCCGGTTCCTGGAGTGTCTCCCCCGCACCCGGGGAAGTGGAGGAAGAAGACAGGATCGACTATCATTTTTTTCCCACTTATATCGCTTTATCCACCCTGGTGTACTGTGCCGCTCAGGACCCCCGTGTCAGTGAAATCCCTTCCTATCATGAGGTTCTGAAAAAAGGGTTTGCCTTTGCCGTTTCTGCCAATCTGGACGGGTACGGTTTCAACAGTCTTTTTCAGCAGCTTGAGGCTGTGCTGATACTGGGCTCCGGACTATGTCCTGCCTACCTGCTGGAACATCCTGACAGTTCTCCCGCTCTTCTGGCCAGACTGAAGGAGCTGGGAGCAGAGTATAAAGAAAGACTGGAGAAGAACGATACGGTTCTGGCTTTCGGCGGTGATTACAAAAAGCAGTTTACCATTGCCTGCACCCTTCTTGAGCCCCTGCTGAACTGATACAGACTCTAATTAAATAAATGATTGATTTCTTTTTACCATAGGAGGCATAATGGTTTATGGCTCGAAAGAAAAAGAAATCTCTCCTTCCGATACTCCGTATCCTCAGTCTGACAGCCCTCGCCGTCCTCCTGGCCGGTGCTGTCTACTTTGTCAGTCACCGGCTTGAGCAGAATCGGGCCGAACTCCTCAGTGACCGCCTGGAACAGCTGGGGGAGCTGACAACCGTGACCCAGTTGTACCGGTCTGTATTCTACACCAGGGAGAAAAAGAACTTTATCCAGGACAAATCCCTCCTTTTTACTGTTGAGTACAATGTTGAGGCCGGGATTGACCTGTCGGAAGGCTTTGATTTCACCCTCAACCGGGGCAGGGGACGCCTGATTCTCCCTCCCGGAAGAATCCTGCTGGTGGACGCCGATGATACCAGTTTCCGGCAGGTCCTGGTGAAAGAGCGGTTTTCTTCCATCGACACAGGTGATTTTCTCCCTCTGGTCGCCGAAGAGGCCCTCTCCATCCGGGAGGAGGCTTTGGGGAACGGCCTGCCCCGTGAGGCTGAAGAGAAAGCTCTGATTCTGATGAAGGGAATCCTGGGAGCCGCCGGTCTGGAGGATATTGAGATTGAATTCAGGAGGGAACCGGCTTTATGAAAATGCTGCGCACCTCTCTTTTTCTTGCAATGATTGCGGCTGTTCTGATTCTATTGTTGATCCTTGGTAAAGGATTGATCCCCTTCCCCTGGGAAGCCGAACGGGAGACTTTAGTTTATACCAGCCTGGTGGAAAGCTGTGAAAGTTCTCTGCTGCAGACAGCAGAATACAGTATGAAAATGATTTTTCCCTATGACTTTGTTGACCCGGAAGATCTGGTGGACTGGGCTTATCTGAAAAGACAGTATGATTATCTTCCCGATGAGTTTGCCCTCAGGGCATCAGAGGAATTCTACCATGACAGAGAGCTCCCTGAAAAATGGAAATACGCCGGCCTGTACAGTCTCTGCCGGGAATGCGGCATTGATCCAGCCGGCAGAGGGGAGGGATTTATCGTTGTCTCCAGCAGAACCAGAGCCGGATTTGATTTCAGTGAAACCTCCATTGTTCTGGAGAATCCTGAGGTAAATGAGAAAAAAATGGATCTGATTCTGCCGGGACCGGAAATTACTGCTATAATTATAGATGACAGGATTCCTGAAGACAAAGGATACCCTGATATGGTCATGACTCCCGATCAGTGGAGCCGGTTTATTACGGCTTTGACCCCCGAGATAGGGGCTTTTGCTGTGAAGGAAGGGATACTGGAGCTGGCGGAAGAGACAGCCGGATTCCTTCTCAGGGATCTGTTTGAAGGAGCCGGTCTGGAAATCCGGAGGATCGAATTTCAATATGAAAGCCCGTAATACAGTCCTTTTAGTGTGTTTACTGATCGCCTTTGGCAGGGGCGGTCTTTCTGCTGATAGCGGAGTCCCTTCGTCCTATGTCACAATCTATGATGATTTTGACGACGGTTCCTACGGCCGCTCCGAATACCGCTCGGTTCTACGCTCCGTAAAACTGTCGGCCTTCTCAAGAACCCGGACCTATCCCGTCGCCTCCCCCGCCCGGGATATAAGCAGTTATCTGACGGCTCTGGTTCTCTCTGCACAAAGGGAGGAGGAACTGGCGGCCGGCCTGTATGCGTCCCGGGTGAAAATGATTGATGGAATCTATCACTACAGCCATGAAGGTCTGGAATTCTCCTTTTCCCTTGAGAAGCCCGGCCCTCATATCAGAGGGGTTCTGGAAGACTACTACAAGGGAGAGTTTGCCTCCTGGCTGGCGCCGGTGTGGGAACACTATGAAAAAAACTTTGTCATCAGAATTCACAGTGCAGAGAATATCTTTGAGCCCTGGCGGGAGTTTATTCAGTATCGCGAGGCTGTCCTGATGGCAACGCTTCTGGGGGACAGGGATCAGTGGTTATGGGGTATACATGACGGGAATGATCTTCTCAAACGGCCCTGATGGCTGTTGAT
>JAQQAM010000258.1 GCA_028532905.1 Spirochaetales bacterium | reverse complement strand
TTATGAGTGAAAGCTCAATACAAATAATGAGACTTTCTACAGCATTCTGAATATTGAGGGTTTTACTATATAAAAAGAGTTCCCCAAAAAAGTCTTGTAAGAGGCTCCGGTGATGTATTTTTATTAGTTATGATGAATTCTGTTTACATTGAATCGTGCATAGCTGTGTTCTCCATCAGTGAGCTTCCACAATGCTTCAATTTCCATTGGTATTTTCATACCATTAATTTCTTCATATTTGCTTAAACGCCCTATCCAGATCTCCTGGTTTTCTCTACTCATGTAACGGCTGGTCTCCAGTTGGACTATCTCTCCCTTTCCATTGAAACTAACCTTATATGACAGAATCTGATCGTTGTAAGAGAAAGAGAGCTTTGCCATATTATCATCTATGGCCGTCCATTGAAGACGAGAACTGGGCAACAGATTCGTAGGAAACCAGACACTCTCTCCCAGCCATCGAAGAAGTTCTCCCTGGTCATATTCCGGCCCCTTTCCATCTAACACTTTTATTATGTTTAAAAGAGAGACCCTGATGTGGCCTTTCCCGGCAATATACATATCCTGGACTGTAAAAAGGGCTGTTTTTCCATTCCATAAGAATCCGGGCTCATCAGTTGTGAAGTGCTGTTCCCCTTCAATGTTGATCCATTCCTTATCCAGAGCGGTTTTAAATTGGCCATCGTGCTTCAGGTAAACTGAGCTGATGTATGGTTGTCCATCAGTTAAAACATTCCGGAAATAGCGCTGTACCGGTACGGGGAGCCCTTCAATTTGATCCTCTCTGTAGATTCGGCCGGAAAGATCAGTTGAAAGAGATCTTAATAACTCCCTTTCCCTTTCCACAATAATGTACATATGACTCTTTCCGGCAAAGAAAACCAAGGACAATAAAATCAGGATAATAATAATTATTGACAGCATCTTTTTCTCCTCTATCGACTGTAAAAAGTTCTTACCCGATTTAATAAAAAGGTTGAATGTACTGGTCTTTCCGGCATAAAAGCCCGCATTGTTTATTTGGTGCTGCCTCTCCAGTTTATATTGAAGCTCATTATGTTGAATTGTCGCTAATTTTTCAATGATATAGATATTTTCAAACATGCTATTCTCTCCAATTTTAGTTGTACACTGACTCTGTCAAAAGAGGAGCTATTGCAGCATCTTTGACATGGTCATCAGATTTGAGAAGCCACTCAGAAAGCCTGGATTCCCGTTCAAGAGCTTCTTTTTTATTTCCTGAAAATCTTCCGAGTGTTATTTCTGTGACAATTTGGCCATCTTCCATATATAGGACACGATCGCTTTGTGAAGCTACTTTCGAGTCATGTGTAACAAGAAGAACTGTTGTTCCCGATTTGTTTATAGTTCTAAGAAGCTGCATAATCTCTGAGGATGATTTAGAATCCAGGGCTCCCGTTGGTTCATCTCCGAAAATTATTTCGGGATCATTTATGAGAGCACGGCAGATTCCAACTCGTTGAAGCTGTCCTCCCGAAGCCTGAGTTATGTCATTATGTGCCAGAGATTCTATACCGGTCATTTCCATAAGGAATTGGGCTTTTTTATTGACATCCTTTCGGTGTCTCCTACCAGATAGATATCCAGAGAGAATAATGTTATCCTTGAGGGATAGGTTCTTGAGAAGATGAATTTGTTGAAATATAAATCCCATCTCATTCAGCCTTAGATCAGAAAGGGATTTTTCAGAAAGACCAGATAGCTCCTTCTCATTAAAATATACCCTTCCAGAACTCATTCGATCCATTCCGGAGATGTTGTACAAAAGAGTTGACTTACCTGAGCCGGAGGGGCCCATAATTGTAACGAACTCACCTCTTTCAACCTGAAGGTCAACTTCATTTAGAACCTTTTTCAGGTTATTTGTACCGATTTTATAATATTTACTTAACTTTTCTGATTGCAGTATTGTACTCATATATTCCTTCCTTATTCCGCAACAGACGCGGTGATTCTATATTCTTTTATTCCATTAACGCTGATGGCAGTGGTAAGAGAGACTGTACTGATGAGTAAAACCGGAACCAGAACAGCTGTTTGAAATGGATTTATTATGAAACGTATCCGAGCTGCGCCCAGAAATGAAATCAGGTAGCTAATAAAAGCTTGCCCTGCGGTATTAGTGAAAATAGTACCTGTCACAATTCCAAAGACCAGAAGGATCAGAGTTGTTGTCAGATATTGCGCTTTAAGCTGCCTCAAAGAAAAACCAAGACTCCTCATAATTCTCACCCGCTCTGAATCCCTGTTAATGATCATCTTTAGAAAAAGATATGAGATCAGCATCGCAACCGATGCTCCGACGGCTATTGCTATTATGGTAATTTTCCGGAATTGGGTTATCGTATTACTGAGGGTCTGAGACTTATAGTTATCCAAATCGCTTACTCTGGCAGGATAGAAAAGCCTGCTGTATTCATGAACCTTTGACGGAATCAAAACCTCTGATTTCAAATTCAAACATAGGGTATACCAAAGAACCTTATCTTTGTTATGCGGCAGGGAGGCTTTGGCAGTTCGGCCCCCATTGGTTATATCCTGATAGATGCCGCAGACACGCATATTATGATTATTCCCCTCTATTTGGAATATCAATACGTCTCCAATATTTTTATTCAACTCCTGGCTGTTTAGATATGAGAGGGCAATTTCATCATTATTCTGAGGGGCCCGGCCACTCAGATAATCCAGGGAGAAGATTGAAAAATCTCCTGTCTCTACCATAAGGCTTTCACTATGTCCCGTATCATCCAGTACTGTGAACTTTGAGGTCACCAGTGGGGAATAGAGCGCCACATCATTGTCCCTATCAATAAGATTTATCATCTCTTCAAATCGTTCTTCAATACCAGTTGTTTTATGGAGGTCAATGCGGATGTCGCTCTTTCCTATTCCCATATAAGTAATAAAATCTGGAGAGGATATAGTAGAGAGAAAATGGACTGGAAGAATTGTAATGAATGCCGATAGAAAAAAGATGAATGCGAGCAAACTGAAAACACGGAACCGTTCTATCACATCCTTGAGCCCCAGAAAAAAATTGATATTAATATTTCCACTGCGGGATACGCGAAGAGCAGAGATTTTTTTAGGGACCTCTGTTTTATCTCCCTCTTGAAGGGCTCTGGCTGCGCTGATATTTTGAATTCGTTTTAACATCAAATCAATTGAAAGCATTATGAACAGAAAAATTGAGGCAGCGGAAAGAATAGGACCCACAACCAAAAAGAGGCCTTTTGGCGCCCTACCTATATACAGCATGCTATTTGCCATAAGTAATTTGTCTGTACTATGGGATAACAAGTATCCTGATATGACAGCGGCAGCCCCGATTAGATTATATTTAAAGAGATAGAGGCACTTTATCCTGTTCTGGGGCATCCCAACGGCTTTCATCACTCCAATTTCCTTATAGTCCTCTTCAATAGTTGTTATGATGGTTAACCTCAAGCAGAGAATCGCGATCAGCATCAAAAGAATGCTTAAGATAATGACAACTGATGCCGCCATACCATCACTCAGACTATTCAGTATCTTAAAAAGGTGATAATCAACTGTTGGCCCCTGTTGCGGCATTCCTGCAGACAGATATTCATTTGTGAACTTGTCCAAGGATCCTGTATCATTGAGCCGGAATTCGATTAGATATTCCAACTGGTCAAAGTTTTGCCTCATTTTATCGAAGTCTGCATCATTGAGCAGAAATCTCTTTGAATGCACAATGGCCGGGTTCATTTGAGCATCACGAATCAGAGCAGAGACTTTATAGCTTTCTTCCTTTGCTTCACTTCGGACTCTGATCAGATCACCGATCTCCACATTTTTCTGCTCTGCATAGTAGACTGGAACAGCAACTTCCCCGGGTAACAATTCTATGATTCTATTTTCAGTGTCGAGCAGAAAATCGAAGGACTTATTTTGTCTGACAAAGCTGATGTCCATAATACTGTTTTCTTCACTCTCCGGACCCTTATTTAAAAATAGGGCTGATCCATCAATTGAGATCATTTCTACTATTTGTCGGTCTTGAACAAGAAAGTTTGACTCTGACCATTTGTTCAGCTTTTTAAGATCAATGTCTCCGGAATGCATCTGTACAAAATGAGGGACTTTTGCTGTTTCAAACATATGTTCAAGTGAATTATTCAATTCAATAATTAATCTTGAACCACTTGAGACAAGAAGGGACGAGAGCATGATGAAAACAAATACTCCTGCCATTGTTCCTTTTTTTCTTTTTAAATCTTTACTTAAAATTCTATACAAAAGCATTTTTTCTCCCCCTGATTGAAGTTAAAATCAAACCCGTACCGCAGATCATCAGAATGAAAGCATTCCCTCGTCCAGGTCCTGTACCAATTACACGTCCGACAGTGGCAGCAAGCAGTCCATTTTCAGAAAGAAGGGGACTGAAAATACGATCAGAGAGAAAGCCTGCACTCAGGTAAGCAACTAAATAACCCGTCTGAGACAGCAGGCTTGTAATCCCCCAGACCCGCCCCTGTTTCTCAACTGAAATTCCAGTTCTTATCAGTACTTCTGCGCTGGTATTTATCAGCGGCAGACACAGAAAAAACAAAAATAAAAAGGTTGTAATCAAGATTAGATTCGTACCCATACCTAAGGCGACCAGACAGACCCCACCGCAGCCAATGCCTATGCTCAATTGAAACCGTACATCCCGTTTGAGCCCGACAAAACTTATTTGAAGACTTCCAACAAGCATACCTAAAGCACTTACAGACTGGATTGCTCCGAGGTTTTTCACATCTGTTATAGCTAGTATCATTGGTGTGAAAAGGGTCTGAATATAGCCGACATAAAAGGTCACTATTGCAAGTGCGAGAATAACCTTTGTTACCTTCCGGTTAGCCAGGAGGATTTCCCACCCTTCCTTCATTTCTTTAAGGAGCTGGTGTTGGTCTCTTTGTTGCTTTATATTTACATTTGCTGGTATACAAAGTGCCGCTCCAACCGCAAGGCCAAATGTTGTTGCATCAATCAAAAGCACTGTTTTCAATCCTGAGATTGTAAAAAGAACACCCGCGGCCACCGGTGAAATCAGATGTCTGGTTGACGCCGCAAGCTGCATTAAACCTCCAGCTTTTGCAAACTGGGACTCTGTTAGCAGATCAGATACTGATGCCTTGTATGCCGGTCCCTGCAAAGCAGCAAAAGATGAGCCTATTGCTACTCCCAAATAGATCATCCACATTGAAAGAACTCCTGAGAGAAGGCATCCAAGGAGAGAAAGCACAGATAAGGCAGAGCCAGTATCTCCAATGACAATCATAAGCCGTCTATCAAAACGATCAGCGAGGATTCCCCCTAGGGGGGCAAGAAGAATAGAGGGGAGAAAAAGAGAGAGAATCACCCAAGCAAAACTCGTAGTACTGTTAGTCTTTTCAAATACAAAAATCCCGAGGGAGAATGCTGTCATCCCAGTTCCAAGTCCAGAGAATAACTGTCCCGCCCACACAACAAGAAAGCGTGAATAAGATTGATTTTTCATATTTCGATTGTTCCCCTTTTTCGTTTGTATTCATGTTCAAACGATAGAGGGCAGGAGTTTTTTTTCATATCAGATAATCGTCGTAATTACATGGGATATGGGTAGAACATTAATCGTAGTTTGGGTTGAATTCTCGTTGAAAACCCACAATTGAAGCTGTGGAATACATTTTAAGAAGTGAAATTTGAAAGATCTGCGGGTAATTAATTCCGCAGCTTATTGAGAAGCTCTACTCTGCTGCCGGCTCCTACTTTCTGATAAAGGTTATATATGTGTGTGCGAACGGTTGCAGGGGATATAAACAACTCTGCTGCAATCTCTTTGTTTGACAGGCCCCGTCCTATCATTATGGCCATTTCAACTTCTCTTGCTGAAAGTTTTAGGTTTTTGATCAGCTCTTCAGGCACTGTCCCAATAGGTGAAGATACTGAGCTGGAAGGCTTCAATAGTCTTAAGGCAAAAAACATTGATATAACGTTCCATGCCAGATAGAAGAGATGCTCAAGTGATATGGTTGATAGCCATGCTATCTGAGAGGATTGTAGTGCAGACTCAATGAGCCCAGCTGGTGCAAATATTATTGCGCAAAGACCATAGGCTTTCATAAGAGGACGAATCTCAGCAGGCTCATCAGGGTTCAGAGGGGCTCTTAAAAGAATCCCAAAGGAAGCCATTGCAAGACCTGTCATAATATGGCCTCCCATATTCCATGCCTCCATACCTGTCAGGGCTTCTACACCGGTGATCCCGCTCTCCACCAGTAAAACCAATAGCATGTTAGCAATGCTCTTAAAGATAACAAGTATGGCGAGGCTTGATGTAATTGCGGGAAAGCCTTTCATACGGGACTCAGGTGGAGATATTTTTCTTATAATAATTATAACCACAGCCCATATAGCAGTATTGCTTCCTGTTGCGAGAATAAGGAGTATCCGAGCTGCAGGATCATGCAATCCTGCAGGAAGGTTCTGAAGATAGTAGATAATAATTATTAGCCCAATCCCGAACAAAAAAAGCAGCTGGAAAGCAAGGAGTGGTTTTAATAAACTGCTGCGGATACGTATTCTCATCAGAAGAAGGGCGGCACCACCCATAAAACCGGTTGCAAAAAAGAGGATATAGAAAGCCATAAGGAAGTGCTGCACACCAACCTCCATACAAAAACCATTATAATTCTAATAACTAAGGTAAATGAAGGTCAATCCCAACCCCCGTTCTGAAGTCTACAAGTTAATTGGTTCATTGGCATAATGCAGCCTGATTTGCATAGAATCATATATTAAAAAAATAATTTTAATGAGACCAGCAAACACAGGACTTATTCTCATATTCTCATTGAATACAGTTATAAGATCGGTTTTATTAATCCATACGTTCATCGTAAAGCTGTTTATACTAAACTCTTAAGATTTCTATATGTAAGAAATAACTCAAAAAAAAGGGAACTGTCTGTTTAAGGAGTAAAAAACAGACGGTTCCGCATACAAAGGAAATTAAAAAAGGAAGATTTCTCAAGTCTTATAAAAACCTGCCGGATCTGATGGTTCCGGCAGACTGTTACACTGTATTAAACACCCTCTCTCAGACGGCGGATCTTGTCGCCATTGGTCTGAACAGTCTCGACCTTATGGCCGGGCAGGGGCAGAATCTGCTCATGCACCGCATCGATCATCCAGCTGACCTGGGGGAAGAAGAGTTCTTCCATCTCTGCAGGGGGGCTGATCCAGTTTCTGGAACCCAGAACCACAGGGGGAGCATCCAGGTAGTCGAAGGCCAAACGGGTCAGGTTGGAGGCTACATTGTGGGTGAAGGCACCCCGTTCTGTGGCATCGGAAACCAGCAGACAGCGTCCGGTCTTCTTCAGTGATTCAACCAGGGGCTCATAATTAAGGGGATTGATGAATCTCAGGTCGATCACTTCCACAGAGAGTCCATACTTCTCCTCCAGCTCTTTGGCGGCATCCATGGCAGGATAGAGGGTGGCACCGATGGACATGATGGTCAGATCGTTACCCTCTTTCCGGACAACAGGCTCCCCTTCGGGCACTTCGTAGTAACCTTCGGGTACTCCGTCCTTTTCAAAGAGTTCTGGTTCTCCGTATACCTTCTGGCTCTCCAGGAAGATGACGGGATCGGTTCCTCTCAGGGCCAGGTTCAGCATTCCCTTGGCATCGTAGGGAGTGGCGGGGAACATAACCTTCAGTCCGGGGATATGGGCTACCAGAGCAGACCAGTCCTGGGAGTGCTGGGCACCGTATTTGGCACCGACAGAAACTCTGAGGACCAGGGGCATCTTCAGAACACCCGCAGACATGGACTGCCATTTGGGCATCTGGTTGAACACTTCATCCCCTGCTCTTCCCAGGAAGTCACAGTACATCAGCTCTACAACTGCCCGGCCTCCGGCCATGGCATATCCGACGGCAGAACCGACGATGGAAGCCTCGGAAATGGGAGAGTTGAAGAATCTGTGGTAGGGAAGTAGCTCGGTAAGTCCTCTGTAGCAGGCAAAGGCACCGCCCCAGTCTCTTACATCCTCACCGTAGGCGATCATTGTGGGATCTTCGGCAAAACGGTGGGCCATGGCTTCAAAGATACCGTCCCTAAAAGCGTAGGTTTTGGAGGCAGGCAGTTTTTTACCGTTCTCGTCAAAAGCGTAGCGGGCCTTTCTCTTAAGCTGTTTGACTCTGGGATTCTCTTCCATAGGCTGGGAGAGTTCGGCTTTCCGCTCTTCCATTTTGGGCATGTCTCCCATGGAGTACATAACGCTTTCGATAAACTGTCCGTCCACATGGGGGCTTACAGCATCATCGATGGCCAGCTTCATGGTTGTGGTGATCTTGTTCACAACCTTCTCTTTCATGGCCTCAAGCTCTTTCTTTGTGGCAATCTTGTTCTTTGTCAGATAATCGCCGAACTCGACGATACAGTCCATGGCGGCAAAAGCGTCCATTTCTTCCTTGCTTCTGTAGGAGGAGGCATCAGAAGGAGAGTGGCCGGACTGTCTGTAGGTAATGGTATCCAGCAGTGCGGGACCTTCACCCTTGATCAGGATCTCTTTCTTTCTCATTGTAGCTTCGGCAACGGCCAGAGGATTGAATCCGTCTACACGTTCGGCGTGCATATTATCGGGATTTACACCGGCACCCAGTCGGGCGGCTGTTCCGAATCCCATGGTTTCACCCACAGGCTGACCGCCCATGGCGTAGAAATTATTGAAAACATTGAGCAGGTAGGGAGGCATGCCGCCCAGATCCTTGTCCCAGAGGGTCTTGTACTGGTCCATAGCGGCCATCATCAGGCCTTCCCAGACAGGACCGCAGGCAAGAGAACCGTCACCGATATTGGCGATAACGATACCTTTTTTTCTGTTGACCCTTTTAAAGAGGGCTGCACCCAGAGCGATGTCTCCACTACCGCCGACAATGGCGTTGTTGGGCATGGAGCCGAAGGGGGCGAAGAAGGTGTGCATGGAACCGCCCAGGCCTCTGTTGAATCCCGCTTTTCTGGCAAAAATTTCAGCCAGGGCACCGTAGAGGACAAAGTTTTCGGCAGTATCTCTCAGGTTCTCACCGTTGTGATGATCCTGAACGACCTTGAGGGTGTCTCCCCCCATAAAGCCTTCCATTGTGTTTTTCAGTTCTGTTTCATCCAGATCGTAAACGGCCTTGAAGCTCTTGGCCAGAATCTCACCATGGGAGCGGTGGGAACCAAAAATAAAGTCCTGAGGATCAAGGGCCAGAGCCTGTCCTACATAGGCGGACTCCTGACCGATGGCCAGGTGGGCAGGACCTTTGTGATTGTATTCGATTCCCTGGTAGTTTCCTTCCCGCTTGATGTTGTTCAGCATGGATTCGAACTCACGGATGATGAGCATATCGTAATAGGCCCGTTTCAGACCGTCCTTGCCGAACTTTTTGGTTTCAGCCTTGATATCGGCCTTATACTGGTTAACAGGGATGTCTTTCAGTTTGATAACATCCGCTTCTCTGATTTTCTTTGGATCTACAGTAATCTGCTGTGCCATTTTTAGTCTCCTTGATTTATAGGGCCCACAGGGCGTCTTTGATAATTTCCGACACCGAGGGGTGGGGGAAAATAATTTCTTTTATATCCTGAACTCTCAGTTCCATTTCCAGCATACCTGCGGCAGAATGGATGATTTCTGAGCTGTAAACACCCAGAAGGTGGACACCCAGAAGGAGTCCGCTCTCTTCATCCACTACGACTTTGCACATACCCGGCTCTTTCTTTCCCAGTTCCGCCAGGAAGCGCCCGTTGGCTCTCATGGGAACAGAGGCGGATTGAACCTTGTATCCCTGCTCCTGAGCCTGGGCCTCTGTGAGTCCGCATCCGGCAGCTTCGGGGTCCGTATAAACCGCCCAGGGAACGGCGCCGTAACGCATCCGGTCAGGCTGTCCCAGTATGGTATTCACTGCGACCTCACCCATTCTGGAGGCAGAGTGGGCCAGAAGAGATTTTCCGTTTACATCGCCGATGGCAAATATCCCGGGAAGATTGGTTCTCATCTGCTCATCCACCCGGATTCCCTGGGGGGCAACGTCCACACCGATTGTCTCCAGACCGAGGGTCAGAGGCCGGCGGCCCACAGCCATCAGGACAGTGTCTGCCGGAAGGGCTGTCTCGGCGCCGTCTTTTTCAAAGTAGACACTGGAGGCATCGATTTTAGTGACCTTTGCCTTCAGGTGGAAATCCACTTTGGACAGACTCTTGCGGAGGGCTTTGGAGAAGTCTCCGTCCATCAGGGGAATGATCTCATCCATCATTTCCACAACCGAGACCTTCACGCCCACAGCGGAAAAGAAGGAAGCGAACTCCACTCCAATCACACCACCGCCGATAACCACCAGATTCTCAGGCAGTTTTTCGATCTGCAGAATTCCTTCATTGGTCAGAACATGGGGCAGATCGGCACCGGGGATGGGCGGAACGAAGGCTGTGGAACCGGAAGCCACAAAGAGGTTGTCAAAACTGAACTCTTTCCCGTCGGCCTGTACGGTTTTGGGGGAGGTCACCTGGGCTTCTGCAAAGATCACATCCACCTTGTTGGATTTCATCAGGAAGGCGATTCCCTTGCGGAGGGTTTCGATGGTGTCCTGTTTGTGGGCCATAGCCTTTTTCAGACTGAAGCTCACCTTTTCTGCCGTAACACCATAGGCTTCGCTGTGGAGGGCCTTCTTATAAAGTTTGGAGGAGTTCAGAAGACTCTTGGTGGGGATACAGCCCCAGTTGGTACAGACTCCACCCAGGTTGTCTTTTTCAATAAGCAGGACTTTTTTTCCTGCGTGTCCGGCACGTTCGGCGGCAATATAGCCCCCGGGACCGGCTCCGATAACAATCAGATCATAATGTTCCATATTCTATCCTTCCTATCCCTTCTGCCTACAGAGCCAGAACAAGATCAATATTCTCAAGATTGGCAACCAGTGCCTTCAGAAAACGGCCGGCGGGGGCACCGTCTGTGGCCTGGTGATCAAAGGTCAGGCTCAGTCCCATGTGGGGAACAAAAGCCACATCCTCACCTTTCATGACAGGCTTGGGCTGTATGGTGCAGACACCGAGGATTCCCACTTCCGGTTTATTCAGAACGGGGGTAAAGCTTTCGATTCCCATGGCCCCCAGATTGGTTATGGTAAAGGTTCCGCCGGTCAGTTCCTCCGGATCAATCTGCCCTTCCAGGCAGTTACCGAAAACTCTTTTGGTTTCTGTTCCCAGTTCCTTGAGGCTGAGACTGTCGGCATTGCGGACAACAGGAACCATCAGCCCCCGGGGCGTATCCACGGCACATCCCAGATGAACCGACTTGAACTGACGGATGGTGTCACCCAGCCAGTGAGCGTTCATTTCGGGGAAATCTTTCAGAGTTCTGGCTGTCACCAGCATCACAAGGTCATTGATCGTAATCTTCTGAAGTCCCATCTCTTCAGGTGAGTTTTTCAGACGTTTGCGCAGAGCCAGGATTCGTGTGGCATCGGCGGATGTATTCATGGTGAGCTGGGCTGTCTGAGTAATGGATTCCAGCATTCTGGATGCCGTAATTTTTCTGACACCCTTCACCTTTATGTCTTCTGTTTCACCGGGGAAATCTGCTGTAGCAGCAGATGCTGAAGCGGCAGGAGCGGCAGGAGCATCACTCAGATCGGATTTAAGAACCCGGCCTCCCAGACCAGTACCTCTCACAGGAGCGGATTTTCCGCTGCGGATCAGTTCTTCCATAGCCGCGGGGGTCAGGGGAGCCTGTCCTTCCAGGGCGGCCAGTACATCCCGTTCCACGATCCGTCCTTCCGGACCGCTGCCGGCAATTGTATCAAGGGCTACAGCCTTGGCGGCAGCCAGATTCCGGGCCCGGGGAGAGGCAAAGCCCGAGGGTTCACCGGTACTGACGGGAACGGCAGTGACGGGGGCTTCAGAAACCGCCGGGGATTCCGCCGGTGCAGCCTCTGAAGCTGCTTCAGCCGGGGGAGCTGATTCTGCTGATCCGCTTCCCAGTTCTGCCAGCATTCCGCTGATATCTTCACCGGCCTCTCCGACAATGGCCATGGGCTGCATAACAGGAACATCATCATCCTCGGCAAAAAGCTGTTTGAGCAGAACTCCTGCTGCTGTTGATTCCACTGTAACTGTGGCTTTATCGGTCTCCGCTTCACACAATACATCACCAACGGCAACTGTATCACCCTCAGCTTTTGTCCATTCCAGAATGATACAGGATTCTACTGAATTACCGGCCTTCGGCATTACAACGATTTCTGCCATAGATCTCTCCTTGTTTATACAGGCCCGAAAGATTTGGTCTTATATGATCTTTCAGCCCTTCAATCTTCACTCGAAAGTAAAAACACATTCAAATCAGAATTTAATTAGATTACTTTACATATAGCTTTCTAATTACTTTCGATATTATTTCAAAACACCTTCCATTGCAATACTTTTCAGACTGAATTCCTTAAATAGATAAAAAAATCCGGAAAAACAACTCCTTCAAAACCCTTCATAAAGAAAAACCCGCCGGCAGTGCGGCGGGTTGTAATTCAGATTCTTTACAGAAGAAAATCAGCGGGCGGAGTTACCTGCATTCAGCTGATTCTCGATGGCCCGGGCAGCCAGATCTTCGGGAACCAGTTTCCAGTTGGATTCTATATCACTTTCACCCCAGCTCTTCTTCTCCTGAAGGTATTCGACCATCAGGTCTCTCATAGCCAGTTGGGAAATATAGGTGGTTTCCGCATTAAGCTCTGTTCCCTCCATCAGCCCGGCGGCTGCCAGATGGCCTCCTCCGCCGTTATAACGATAAGAGTTCAGAGTAACATTATAGGTTTTGCCCAGATCAAAGGCAGACCCGTCCAGGTTCTTCATATTGACGATTCTGTCTCCCGGCTCCTTTGTCAGATCAATCTCATAGTAGAATCCCTGAGCCATATCGTAGTTGTAGCCCCGCACATCAGGATTCACCAGTGGCACAGAATCCACAGTTTCTTCTGTGATCACATTAAAATAGCTGGATGAGTATTCCAGATAATCCTTAATCTGCTGCCCCGTCATCTCCAGAGCATTAAGGAAATTTTCATAAATATAAATTCCTGCGATATTCCCCACAGTGATATCCCCTTTGGGAATTTTAAGAGATGCATTGAAGGTGGCGGCAATACTGATCTCCGCACCGGAGAAATGACGCTGGGTTTCATGAATCAGGTCTACAATCTCACTCTCTTCATAGTAGGAGCGCAGACCCAGAATATCATTATCCGCCTGAGCGACAACCTTGGAGGCATAGGCTTTGGAACCTTCAATATACTCTGCCATATAGTTGAGCATTTCGGGATCTTCCTCCACCCCTTCCATGGAATAGGTCATGGCCTTAACGTCATCCACCATCCAGCGGCCCTCTTTGGCTGCCACAGAAATCTGAAGATGTCCCAGATGGCTACCCCAGTTCTGAGCCTGAACAAATTTGACTCCGTTAATCTCATTTGTGTACTCACCGTTTCTGTACTCCGTATTCTGAGTATCATCTATAAGTTTATGGGAGTGGGCGGTAATGATGGCATCAAAGCCCTGAGGACCGGCCCCTACGGCGGCAGCTACAAGGCGGGAGGCATTGGGAATGGGCACTCCCGAAGACGCGGCTTTGGCACTGTCATAGGCATCATTCATTCCGGCATGAAAGACACCCACAAGAACATCCACTTTTTCCACTTCCCGCAGGATGGCAACGTACTTTTCAGCGGTGTCCACCATATCTTTATACACCTGGTCTTCATGTGTACTCTCGGCAAGCCACATGGGGATACCGGGGGTTGTCATACCCAGATACCCGATGCGGACACCGTCAATCTCTTCAACCGCATAGGGAAGATAATAGGGTTCTCCTGTTCCCTTCCATTCGGTATTGGCAGAAATAACAGCAATTCCCTGGGCCGCCATCTCGTTGGCCACTTTGTTGGCCACAGCATTTCCCTGCTCCACTTCGTGGTTACCGGGAGCCCAGTAGGAATACCCCATTTTCCCCATCATCCGGGACATGGGATTTTCTTTGTCACTTTCAATAAAGTTGTAATAGTAGGACAGAAGAGTTCCCTGAATTGTATCTCCCGAGGAGATAAGCACAGGGTTGTCATACATGGCTGCTTTTTCCTTATAAAGGGTGGACACCCGGCTCAAACCACTGGGGACAGGATTCCCCTTGTAGGAACGGGGCTGGCCCTGCCCGAAATCCCAGTCGAAAACCCAGCCGTGTTCATCATTAGTGGTGAACAGGTTGATCTCCACAGCCCCTCCGTCGGGAGCCATTGTGGCCTCTCTTTCAACAGGAGTGAATCCGCTTAAGGGATAGGAAACAGCCTTTGCATCGGTGGTCTGCACCATCTGCTGACTGGCACAGCCCAGCAGAGCAAAAGCAAGAAACAGAAAACCCGTAATCCGTAGAACCTTTTTCATAAAATCATCCTCCATAACAGTACCTTTCCCAATGGTAGGGAAAGTCTCCACATTACATACTGAATGCTGGAAGAAGATTAAACAATTGATTATTTATTATTTAAAAGTGATTAAACTGCCGAAGATCTCAAAAAGCTTAACAATGGTGAAGTATCCGGCAGAATCCTGTCCCGATCCTACTGATTAACAAAAGCATCCAGATTCATATCTGCCGCCAGAACATGGGGCTGATTTCTGTACCGACAGGGAATGGAGATTGTCAGGCAGAGGTGATTGACTGCTGTAGATACATACAGGTCCGAGATGTAACTGTCCTGCCCGGAGGCAAGCTCGGAAAAATAGGGTTTCCGGCTGCGGTCCTCCCCTTTTCCGCCCTCATCAATCTGACCGGAGAAATCGGGATGAACGGCGTTATTCTCCACCTGAATGCCTTTCTCATCCATCAGGTATAGAAGTTCAATATAGGGATGGATGGAAAACTGCTTCCCCAATACCTCCAGAGCTGAATCTGATGAGCTTTCCAGAGCTCCGGCAATGGATTGTACCGACACAAGGGCTTTATCATGCCAGTCCAGACGGATTCCCCCGATATTTTTCAGAGTCGATTCCACGACAGAATGCAGATCATCCGATTCTCCGGCCACATCATCAATCTGACTGGATGAACTGTGTATGGAATCGAGTATCCGTCCCGCTGAGGTTTGTCTGTTCTCATTTCTCTGCACAAGAGACTCCATGAGACTGGTGATGGTATCCGCCCTGCCGGCCATCTCCCTGTTCTGCTCTTCGATACTGAGAAAGGCCTTATAGATGCCGTCTGCATCCTTACTGCTGTCATTCAGGGACTGTTCCGAATCACTGAACAGTTTCTGCAGATCCGAGGAGGCTTTGTCAAACTGGGTGATTATGCTTTTTACACGGTCAGCAGATACGGCGGATTCTTCGGACAGCTTTTTCATTTCCCGGGTGATGACAGCGAAACCGAGGCCTGCATCCCCTCTTCTGGCCGCTTCGATGGCGCCGTTAATGGACAGTACATCCAGACGGCTGGAAATATCGAGGATGAGCTCTGTGAGTCTGGAGATATCCTCCGCACTTTTTCTGAACTCTTCCAGAAAATCAGATCCTTTCTGCAGGGAACCTGAGAGGACTTTCATATTCTCCAGGTAAACCTGCTGCATTTCCCGTCCCTTCCGGGAGGAATCATCGGCGCTGATGGCCCTTTTATTCAGCTGGGAACTCTCTTCCAGAATTTTCCTTGCCTCCCTGGCGGTGTCATTATTTTCATCCTGAACCTGTTTGACCTGAACCTTCTGGTCCGAGACGCTTCTGCTCAATCTATGGCTGTTGGATGACAGGCTGAAAGCGCTGCGTGATACCTGAACCATCTGCCGGATCAGGTTTTTCATAAAATTCTGAGAGATATTCAGTTCCATGTTTTGTATCCTGTGTTCTTAACTTGTCCGACATTTTACTAAATAAAGGTTGATGCAACAATTCAAAAAATAAAAAAGGAGACAGAAAGTCCATATAGGGTACAGCAAATGATCTATAATTCAGGTGAAGACATATTTACTATTGATACAATACCCCCCTATGAATCCGGAGATTCGGAAACTTCCGGAAAAGGAATACTATGAGAAAAGCACACATAATTATACTAATCATGATGGCCCTGCTCCTTCCGGGAGTTTTGTGGGGTGCAGATGAAAATAAGAGTTCCCAAGTAAAATGGACTGTCGTGCCGGGCCCCTTTTACAACCCGAACCTGGGCTGGGGGGTGCAGATTTTGCCGATGGTAATGTACCCTGTAAATAAATCGGATACCGTCTCTCCCCTTTCCACATCTATGGGTTTTCTCCTCTGGTCCAAACCGGACTGGGAGATTGACGACAGCACCATAATCGGCGGTTTGTATCAGAAATTCCATCTGGCCGAAGATACCTGGCGGGTGAGTCTCTACGGTGCAGGAGCCAGAGTCCTCTACCGGTACTACCGGCCCGGCAATACACCGGGAGACAATATAGATGTCTGGGCCTATTCCCGGGGATTCTATGCGGGAACCAGGGTGGATTACAGAACCTGGAAAGATCTGTTCACCGGTCTGGGATACGATTTTCAGATTTATGATATCTACGGCAGGGACAGATTAGCGCAGCTTTTTCTGGATCTTGCCGGTGTTCCCCGGGGCACCCAGTACAACTCTTCCATTTCCGGCTATGCCTCCTGGGATACCAGAGACAGCCAGTTCGGCCCGGAGTCGGGTATCCTGGCCAACCTGCAGGGAGTCTATGCAGACAACTGGCTGGGCAGCTCCACATGCTACGGCCAGATCATAGCCGACTACAGCCAGTATAGGGGATTCGGAAATTCCGTACAGCAGATTCTGGCCTGGAATGTGAAAACCCAGACAGGCCTGGGAGATGTTCCGGAAAACCAGCTGTCCAGCCTGGGCGCCCGGGGTGGAATCAGGGGGTATATGTCCGGAGAGTTCAAGGACAAGTCCACTCTGGAAAGCCAGGTGGAGTACCGGGTCTTTCCGGTGGAGAGGTTCGGGGTGGCCGGATTCTTCGGTCTGGGAACAGCCTTCGGTTATACTCCGATCACCGAGGCGACAGTCTTTCCTGCCGGGGGCTTCGGATTCCGGATTGCCATGATCCCGGAGCAGAGGGTGAACGCCCGCCTGGACCTGGCCTGGGGAATCGACAGTTTCTCCATCTACTTTGCTCTGGGAGAATCTTTCTAATCCTGACCGGAATGCGTCAGGGATGGAGAGGGGCCAAAAGGCGACTGCCCCCGGCAGGCCGGAGCGGCAGCGGAGCCCGGAACAGCCCGCCCGGACGCCCCCTTACCGACAAAAAAAACCTCCCTCAGTACGAATAGGGGCTGTACTGAAGGAGGCTGAAATCATTTCCTGTTTCAAGTTTTTTTAAAAATTATTCTTTCACAGCTCCGATGGTGAGCCCGCTGATCAGGGACTTGCTGAAGATGATCACCACCAGCAGGATGGGTACGACCGATATGGCGACTCCCAGATAGATGGCGCCGAAGTTGGTCTCATACAGTCCGCGGATATTGGAGATAACAACCGGCAGGGTAAACTTTTCAGAAGAGTTCAGCAGAACCATGGGGTTGATCAGGTCATTCCATTTATAGATGAAGGTGAAGATGGACATGGTTCCGATAGCCGGCATGGCCAGGGGAAGGATCAGGCGGTTGAAGATGTAGAACTCTCCGGCACCGTCAATCAGTCCCGCTTCTATCAGGGAATCAGGGATACTGGATTCGATGTAGGACCGGATAAAGAACACCATACTGGCATTGGCAATATTGGGAAGAATCAGAGGGACATAACTGTCAATAAGCCCCAGTTTCACACATAGGTCGTAGTAGCCGATCAGACCGAGCTGCTGGGGGATCATCATGGTTCCCAGTATCACCCAGAAAAAGATCTCCTTGCCCTTGAAATGAAATTTGGCAAAACCATAGGCTGTCAGGGTAGAGAAAAAAGCCGACAGCAGAACGGCGGGTACAGCTATGATTACAGAACTGAGGAATCCTCTCCATATATTCACTTTTTTCAGAATAATTTCATAGTTTGCCTTAAGCTGATCTCCGGGTGTCAGATAAACACCCTGAGAGATTTCCACATTGCTTCTGGTGGAATTGATGATCATCATATAAAAAGGAATGATACAGATCACTGCCAGGAGGATCAGAAAGAGGTACATCAGATAAACGGATACTTTGCTTTTGTTTTGAATCATAATTCCCCCCTTAGTCCCTTTTTCCTATCACTTTGAAAGAGATGGCGGAAAATATGATAATCATAACAAAAAGGGCATAAGCCAGAGCCGACGCATAACCGAGATTGAAGTTCTTGAATCCCTGATTATAGAGATACAGAACCATTGTGGTCAGAGCGTTGTCCGGCCCTCCCCGGCCGTTGGTAATAACCCTGGGGATATCGAAGATCTGGAGTCCCCCTATAAGGGAGGTGACCATAACATAAAGCATGGTGGGCTTTAACAGGGGCAGGGTCACTTTGAAGAAAACCTGAGAACTGGAGGCGCCGTCAATATTGGCAGCCTCATAGAGGTCTCCAGAAATAGCGGAAAGTCCCGCCATAAAAATAATCATGGTATAACCGAACCACTGCCACCACTGAATCAGGGAGACTGCCATTCGCATGGCCATTTTATCCTGAATCCATTCATAGGGTTCGGAGAATATTCCCAGCTCAATAAGGATGTGGTTGAATGCACCGTTCTTAAAGTCCAGAAAAACGGCGAAAAGCACTCCGATGGAGGCGGCGGTAACCAGGTTAGGGAGGAAGAACAGCGTTCTGAAGGTTTCCCTTGCTCTGATTTTCGGATTTGTCAGAATAACTGCCAGCAACAGGGCAAAAATCAACTGAGGAACATAGTTCATCAGCCAGATAAACCAGGTGTTCCCAATGGCTGTATAAAACAGAGGATTCGTCAGCAGACGAGCGTAATTATCAAACCCGACAAATTCCATCTTAATCAGTGTCACGGGTTTAAGCATACTCAGATAGAAGGTATAAAAAATGGGATACAGCTGAAAGGTAAGCATTGCCAAAAAATAGGGAAGAATGAACAGATACCCTTTGTTATCCCGGTTCTTGATCAAACCTCTGGCCATAGGAACTCCTTAAGTAACAGACCCTTCTTTATCAAACTCGGGGTCCTCGGGAAATGTATTTCGTTATAATTGTAAACTATTTTATTTAATTATAGTTAAAAATAACCGGAGACTCCTTTCGGGAATATCCGGTTATTATCAGACACAGCCGGACAACAGGCTGTCAGGCTGCGGGAATATTGTTATCAGTCAACTTCAACGTCGGGCAGGATTTCCTGAACGGCTTTCTTGAAGTCGGCAACAGCCTGGTCAAAGGACTTGTTTCCGCTGGCATACAGAGCAACCTGGTCACCCCATGCATTTTCAATCTGAAAGTCCCAGGGTCCTCTGTGGCTTACATCAATTTTCTTGGCTTCTCCCACAAAGTACTCATAGTGATTCTGTCCGCCCAGGAAGGGCTCGGAGAAGGTAGGAGTAATCTTATCCTGTACCTTTGTGTTTGCAACAAAGTCACCGGTTTTCTTGGACCATTTTTCCTGAAAGTCTTCATCTCTGCCCAGGTATTTAACAACCTGCCAGGCGAGGTCTTTCTTTTCGCTCAGAGCATTGATACCGATCCAGGTACCGCCCCAGCTGTAGGAAGCGGGAGGAACAGCCATTCCCCAGTCCCCTTCGAACTCTTTTTCACCGTTGTTGGCTTCAGGTTCGGCATTGGGTTTAAGAACATAGTGGAGACCCCATGTGGGGAGGATATAACACATAACAGATCCGTCTGCCATGGAAGAGAACCAGGGCGGCTGCCATGTGGTTGTTCCGGATTCGATTCCGTTGTCTCTCATGTCTTTGGCGATTTTCATGTAGTCCAGGAGACCTTCGGGGATAACCAGTTTGTTGTCTACAACGTAGGGAGAGTCTCTCAGGTTGAAGATAAACTGTGACATATCGGAGTAACCGGCCAGGAGATATTTCTCGCCGTTTGTAGTTTCTTTAACTTTTTCACCCAGTTCATAGAACTTGTTCAGGTCGCTGGTCCATTTGGAGACTTCAGCGGGATCATCTGTTCCCAGAACTTCTTTGGCAATTCCTCTTCTGTAGAACAGGGCACCGGGAGTGGCCTGCCAGGATAAAGCGGTAATTTTACCGTCTGCATTTCTGGATGAATTGGGTACGTAGGGTACGAGGTCCTTAACCAGTTCTTCCGCATTGTAGGGGGCATCAGAGATGGGTTCCCAGTATCCGGCATCGATAAACTGTTTGTAGAAAGCAGCCTCACCGGTAAAGGCATCGGGAGTGGCGGAACGGGAACGGAGTGTTGTATTGATTTTATTCAGATACACTTCATCCTGGTTGGGAATAACTGTAAACTCTACTTTGACATTGGGATATTCTGCCTCAAACATGGGCATCATATCTTTAAGCTCATCAGTGAAAGACCATACAACTACATTGCCTGAGTAGTCGGCACGGGACATTTCTTTTGCTGCGGGAGCTTCTGCAGCCTTGGGGGCTTCCTCTTTTTTACAGCCAATCACTGTAAAAGAAACAAGAGCAGCCACCAGCAGCAATAAGGTAGAACTGATAATTCTCTTCTTACTGATCATTTAAGATCCTCCTTAGTAATTTGTACCATAAGATGTTCTGTAGAATCACAGAAAATTGCTTAATTACCTTGATCTTACAACGGCTTTTTTCTGCTGTCAAAGGAAATTTCAACAATTCATACCTTTTTCTTGACAGATAACGGAACAGCATTCATCATAAAAAGAACAAATAAGGCACATCTTGTACCAGGAGACAGGAATGAATAAGATAACAAATCCCATTTTAACCGGATTCAATCCGGATCCGTCCATTGTCAGAGTGGAGGATACCTATTATATAGCGACCAGTACCTTTCAGTGGTTCCCGGGGGTACAAATTCACAAATCAAAGGATCTTGTGAACTGGGAGCTGGCTGCACGGCCGCTGGACAGCACAAAACTGCTGGATATGACCGGCGTTCCCGACCATGGGGGGATATGGGCTCCCTGTTTGAGCTATGCGGACGGCAGATTCTGGCTGATTTATACAAATGTCCACTCTCTCCGGGGTGCGTACAAGGATACTCCCAATTTTCTGACCACCGCGGAATCCATTGACGGTCCCTGGTCCGATCCCGTTTATATGAACTCCAGCGGCTTTGACGCGTCCCTTTTTCACGATGATGACGGAAAAAAATACTACATCAATATGGTCTGGGATCACCGCCCCTGGAAGAAGAACTCCTTTTACGGAATTGTGATGCAGGAGTACTCTGTGGGTGAACAGAAATTGCTGGGAAAACCGGAACTGATTTTCAAAGGGAGTGACCACAGACTGGTGGAAGGCCCCCATCTGTACAGGAAAGACGGCTATTACTACCTCTTCTGCGCCGAAGGAGGAACCGGTTATGACCATTGCGAAACTGTGGCCAGAAGCAAAAGCATCCACGGCCCCTATGAGATTCATCCTCAGAATCCCTTCATAACAGCCCGGGACTATCCGGATTCAGTCCTGCAGAAAACGGGTCACGGCGATATGGTTCAGACTCCCGGGGGAGAGTGGTATTTTGTTCACCTTACAGGCCGGCCCTCTATTGCCGGGGGATACTGCATGCTCGGAAGAGAAACGGCCATCGAAAAGGTGGACTGGCCTGCAGGCGAATGGCCCCGGCTGGCCACAGGCGGCAATGAACCCTCTCTGACTGTACCTCTTCCCGAGGGAAGCACGGCCCTCCAGAAACCCCTTCCTCCCGAAGAGAGCTACTCCTTTAACGCTCCCATGCTGCCCCGTCCGTTCCAGACACTGCGGACGCCCCAGAAGGACAACATGTCTTTTTCAGCCCGTCCCGGCTACCTCCGGATGTACGGCAAGGAATCCATGACCAGTCCTCTGAACCAGTCCCTCATCGGCCTGAGGGTGGATCATCCTGTTTTTACAGCTACCACCAGTTTTGAGTTTGCCCCCTGGAGCTTCCAGCAGTCTGCCGGTCTGGCCGCTTACTACGATATGACCAGCTACTACTACCTCCATGTCTCCTGGGATGAAGAGCGGAAGCGAGTACTGCACCTGCAGAGCTGTCAGCATAAGGACATAAGCTACCCGGTCTATAATCTGAACATTCCCAATAAAGGCGCCATCCATCTGAAACTGGAAATCAACAGGGAGACCCTTCAGTTTTACTGGTCCATAAAGGGGAACGAATGGAATCCCGTGGGTCCCGAACTGACCACATCTGTGATCAGTGATGATTTTGAACCGGATCTCCGTTTTACAGGAGCCTTCTGCGCTCTGGCCTGTCAGGATATGACGGGAACAGATCTTCCTGCAGACTTTGAAGGATTGTCAATAAAAAGAGGCTGATCATAATTGAACGATCTGCTAGAATAGCCCCTTTGAGGATAGATATTATGGAACCCAAGTATGTTCAGGTTAAAAACTACCTTCTGAACCTCTTCAATAAGGAACGGTATGAAACCGGCAGACAGCTGCCCACTGAATTTGAACTTATGGATGATCTGGAGGTCAGCCGGAATACGGTACGCAAGGCCATTCTGGAACTGGAGGACGAAGGGATTGTCAGCCGTAAGCACGGCAGCGGTACATTCTTTGTCTCCCATAAAAAAGAGGATTCCGCAAACGGCGGTCTCATCGGTTTGGGGAACTTCTATTTTATGGACTATATCTATCCTGAAATCATCAGAGGAATTGAAGATACCCTGTATGAATCGGGATACTCCCTGGTTCTGGCCAACTGCAACCAGGATTACTCCCGGGAGCTGTCCTCCATCCAGCGCCTTATTGATCAGGGAATCAAAGGACTGATTCTGGAGCCTTCCCGGAACTTCCTGATTGATAAAGAGCACCCCATGATGAAGCTTCTGGACTCTCTCAAAATTCCGGTAGTCACCACCCACTGGGGGAAAAGCAATACCCATCTTTCCACAGTCACCATCAATGATGAGCTGGCAGGCTATCAGGCCATCCGCTATCTGATGGACAAGGGACACACAAGAATCGGGATCGTGTATAAAAGCGATGTGCAGGCAGCCCGGTACCGGTATGCCGGCTACTGCCGGGCCTTTGAAGAGGCAGGACTGGAGATGGACCCCAACCTGATTGTCTCCTATGATGATGCCGATGAAGCCCGGGATACAAACCAGGGTTACCTGTGTACCGAAGAACTCCTTTATAAATCCCATAAGGATGTTACCGCCATTTTCTACTTCAATGACAATATTGCCCTCCAGGGATATGAGGCCCTGAGAGAACTGAATATCAGCATTCCCGAAGATGTTTCAGTAATAGGTTTTGACAACTTCCATAACACCCATCTTGTCCACCCGGCTCTGACAACCTTTGAGCATCCCAAGTACAATCTGGGAAAATGGGCTGCCAAGATTCTGATAGACGAGCTGGAACAGGGAGAACGGATTCATCCTATGGAACTGATTTTTGAACCGGTTCTCATTGAAAGGGAATCCGTAAGGGATCTGATGAAATAGAGCCGACCCGATTCGGCGGAAACGAGTACGCCTACGGATCTGTAGATCAGGCTTTTGTCCGGGTTTTCAGAAAACAGCCCCGCCCTTTTTCAGCCTTGAACTCTCCCTCATCCAGAAGAATATCTCCCCTGCTGATGGTGTACACAGGACGGCCTTTCAGCTTCAGTCCCTCATAGGGAGTCCAGCCGGCAGTCTCCTGCAGTTCACCGGCTGTTACCACCCACTCTTTATGGGGATCAAAGACCACCAGATCCGCATCCCGGCCGATGGTAATCTCCCCCTTGTCCTTCAGACCGAAAAGCCGGGCCGGAGTGGTACAGCACAGATCCACCCACTGACTCTCTGAAATCAGCTCCTTCCCCACTCCTTCCGAGTACAGGGCGGAGAATCGGATCTCCATGGAGGGAACGCCTCCGGGGATTCTATTGAAGGCGGACAGATCGGCTCCCTTCTCCTCCCGGCAGAAGGGGCAGTGATCCGTACTGATGGTGTCAAACAGACCGCTGCCGAGGGCCTGCCAGAGTTCCCGCCGGGAAGCATCGCTCCGCAGGGGGGGGGAGCAGACCGGCAGAGCCCCCTCCACACCGTCTCTGTCATACAGATCCTGAGTGAGCAGCAGGTACTGGGGACAGGTCTCTGCTGTTACCGGCAGCCCTTTGACCTTTGCCCTGGAGATTTCCTCTACCACCTGGGGACAGGAGACATGAAAAATATGAACCCGGGAACCGGCTGTTGCCGCAATTTTTATGACCCGGCCGGCAGCTTCCGCTTCAAACTCCTCGGGACGGCTCCGGGGATGCCAGTGGGGTGATGTATTTCCTTTTTTTATATTCTCTTCAATCAGGGCGCAGATAATATCCCAGTTTTCCGCATGAACCACGGGAAGCCCACCGGCTTCACCCACGGCGGAAAGGGCTTTGTACAACTGATCATCCCTCAGGTGCAGGCCGTAGGCCATATAGAGTTTGAAACTGCCGCAGCCCGCATCCATGATCCCGGGAATCTGATCCAATTTATCCAGCTGTCCGGGACCTATGGTCATATGGAGACCGTAGTCGATCACAGAGCGGGCATCTGCAAGAGCCCGCCGTTCTGCCAGTGCATCCTGGAGAGACTGTCCGTCTTCAGGTTCTACAAAATCAATAATACTGGTGGTCCCCCCGCAAACGGCGGCTCTGGTTCCATCATAAAAATCATCTGTGGAGCTGTACTTCCCTATGGGCATCTCCAGGTGGACATGAGTATCCACGGCTCCGGGAGTCACCAGTTTACCCCGGGCGTCAATAACCCTTCTGCCCTCCAGATTCTGACCCAGGGCGGCAATTTTTCCGTTATTGATTCCTATATCCCCTTCTGTCACAGAAGTAGAGGTCACAATTTTTCCCTTGGCAATAACCAGATCGTACATGGGGGCAGCTCCTATAATGAATCTATAGGAGAAATTGTAATCCGGATTCTGCTCCGGGGCTACAGGTTCTGTCCCTTTTTTTCCGTCAGACCCCACTGCAACAGGGAATGGTATGGTAATATTGGAACAATGGTGAAACAGAAGGATCATTATAATTTCAGATAGAATTCATTTTAGGGGGAGAACCGTGAATAAAAGAACTCTTGGAAAGACAGGCTTTGACGTAACAGAAATCGGACTGGGGACCTGGCAGCTGGGAGGCCGCTGGGGAGACAGCTATAACGAAGAATCTGCCCGGGCTATTCTGGACGCAGCCGTCGAAAACGGATTGAATTTCATAGATACCGCTGATGTCTACAATGACGGGATGAGTGAGAGGTCCATCGGATCTTTTCTGAAATCACAGAAAGACAGAATTTATGTGGCTACGAAATGCGGCCGGCAGATCTCCCCCCATATACAGGAAGGGTATACCCCCGAAGCACTGACGCAATACGTTGAAGACTCTCTGAAACGTCTGCAGCTGGAAACTCTGGATCTGATCCAGCTCCACTGCCCGCCCACCCAGGTCTACTACCGTCCGGAGATTTTTGAAACCTTCGAGAGACTGAAGGAGCAGGGCAAAATCCGGAATCTGGGTGTCAGCGTGGAGAAAATCGAAGAAGCCGCCAAGGCCACTGAGTTCCCCAATGTCACAACGGTTCAGATTATTTTCAATATGTTCCGCCTCCGTCCCCTGGACTGGTTCTTCGATCTGGCCGCCCGGAGGAATGTGGGTATCATCGTACGGGTACCCCTGGCCAGCGGACTGCTTACCGGGAAATTCAGCAGCAACAGCAGCTTTGCCCCCGGAGATCACAGGAATTTCAACCGGGATGGCAAGGCTTTTGATAAAGGGGAAACCTTCTCGGGTGTGCCCTATGAACTGGGTCTGGAAGCCGTTGACAGGCTGAAAGAACTCTTCGGGCCTGATGTCAACCTGGTTCAGACGGCTTTGCGGTGGATTCTCATGCATCCCCAGGTCAGCACGGTCATTCCGGGAGCCTCCAACCGGAGTCAGATGGAAAATAATGCAGCCGCAGCCGCTCTGCCCCCCTTAAGCCGTGATCAAATGGACGGGGTAAAGCAGATATATGATGAATTGATCAAAAATGAGGTCCATCAGCTCTGGTAATGAACCGGATTTCATTTAAGATTAATAATGGAAAAAGGGCTTCCCTTTGACTACTCAATTGCTCCGTGCTAGACTATGTTCCATGAGGAGAGACCGCATGAACAAGAAGATACTCTTTACTTTATTATTTCTTTCTCTGTTTATTGTTATTTCATGTAAATCAGCCCCGGAACCTGAAGAGGAACCGGTTGAAGAAGCCGTACCGGAAGAAATCGTGGAAGAACCTGTTGCCGACAGCGGTCAGGCTCCTGTCGAACAGCCTGAACCCGAACCGGAACCTGAACCCGAAGAACCTGTTGTCGAACCGGTTTCCCCGGAAGAGATGGCTCTCGCCAGACAGGCCCTTGAAAGAGCGGAGATGGTTGAAGCCTCCCGTTTTGCTCCTGAACTGATGAAAGAAGCCTACGGGGATTTGAAAAAAGCCCAGGATCTTTCCGAAAGCGATCCGGAACAGTCCCGGGCTCTCCTTGCCTCTGTTATAGAGAAAAGCAATATGGCTTTCGAAAAGGGAAAGCAGGGCCTTAAGGATGAAGCCCATGCCGCTCTGGATGCCTGGGAAGCGAAGCTTCTCTCCATAGAAGCCGACAAATTCAGCCCCGGTCCCTATTCTGAAGTGATGAAGCAGTTTGCCGTCACCCGGGAAAGTATTGAGGCCGAGCAGCTGAATCAGGCCAGAAAGGACATGGATCTTTCACGGATAAAATCGGCAAATCTCTACAGGATTCTGGACGAGAACATCCGATGGATCAAGATTCTGGAACGGGACACCAAAACCTACCTTGATGATGCGGAAAAAGAAGAAGCCTATCTCTGGGCGGATGCGGAATTCAATAAAGCCAGCTACCTCCTGAACGATGGAATGATTCAGTACAGAACCTACAACCTGGAATCCAGTGAAGCAATGCTCAAGGAAGCCAAATTCAGGGCCAAAGAAACTCTGTATCTGACCCGGGTCAGAAAGAAACAGGCCGAAACTGATGCCAGACTGATGCAGATTCAGATGGAACTGGAAGATGCGTCCACTCTGACCGTACAGGATGAAGAGGGAGACATTCTGGAAGCCAGCCCCTGGTCCGGTGCGGATTATCTGAATGCCAATCCCCTCCTTGATGTCAGGGGAGAAGAGTATGAATCAGAAGACTCTGAACTGGTAGAGTACGACCTGACCCGGACTGTAGAAGAAGAGGAAGAGGAAGAAGAAGTTTCCGCCGGAATGTCCGTAAGCGGTCTGCTGGAAAAGGCTAAAACCCTGTGGCAGATGGCCATAGATGAACGGAATGCCGGAAACTACGATAAATCCAAAGAGCTTCTGACTCAGGCCGAGGCCTATATCAGAGCCTATAAAGCCAATGCCGTAGGACGGACCTACATAGTCACCTACAGGGAAGTGAACACAGACTGTCTGTGGAGAATAGCCGAGTTTGAAGAGATCTATAACGATCCCTTCCTCTGGCCCAAGATCTGGCAGAGAAACCAGAAAGCCATTCCCAATCCCGATCTGATTTATCCGGGACAGGTACTGGTGATTCCCCCGGTCGAGTAGACACCGAAGCACATAAAAAAAGACCCGCTGCCGGGTCTTTTTTTTATGCTTTGATGAAATTGTCAAATTGAATAAAGCAGGTCAATCCATGGCGAAGCTGTCAAAATAATCTTCCAGACCTCTCAGGAAAGTCTTGTTCATAACCTCTTCCATGGAGCGGTAGGCTCTGGATTCGGCCTCCTGAAGGGAGATGGCTGATTCCCGTTTCTTCTCATCCATGGAAACTACGATGTCTCCGGCTTCATTTCTCATCTCCAGAAAAAGGGTCCAGCGCAGATTTTCATATTTGTTATCCAGTGTGACCTCTTCCATCTGAACCCTGCCGGTAACAGAGAGGCTGGAGCCGTTGCTGCTGATGGTAAATCCCCGGTCTGTCAGAACCTGGGAAACCACAGAAGCAACCTTGCCATCCCGGTCTCCCTCTATGGAGACGGAGAACTGCATCTGCTCGGCTGTGTCTGCATACCGGGAACGGAGTTCTGCCGGATCGTAGGGAAGCATGACCGCCCGGGCAAAGGGCTGATAGATGATTTCCAGCTGTTCTCTCATGGATTGGATTTTCTGATCCAGAACCATGGCGGCATCCAGAAAACCGTATCGTCTGAGCAGATCACTCTGCCGGGCCGATTTCCTTATAAAGGAATCAGTTGTCATCCCGTCCTGATCAATACGCTGCCTGTAAATGTTGGCTGTTTCCATTCTGTCGATATAGGCAATGACATAGACCTTGCCCATATCACTTGTCCAGGACTCGGCAAAATGGACATTGATCAGAGTTTCATCCGAGAGCTGTGTGATCGACTCATCAGCGGTTGTATTCATACGTGATTCAAGAATCGTTTCGCCGTCGGACAGATCCTCATACCGTGTGCTTACCGTACTGTCTACGATTATGGTCGTTCTGAAGATTCTGGCCAGAGAGGCCTGACCGTCCTGCTTGGCACTTTTCAGAGAATTCCCTTCGCCGATCTCCACAAGGTACTTTTCATTGGGATACTGGGAGTGTTTATCATCCACCCAGGACGGTTTCTTCCCGCCGGAACGTTCTGCCGAACTCCCTGAGGAGGCACAGGACATCACAAAAAGCGGCAGCAGCACCGCTAGCAAAATAAATTTCGGTTTCATAAACAACTCCCCTGTCTTCTTACTCTCAATAGAACAGTTGACCGGTTCTATTCCAGCACATAAGATTCAATAAAATTCAATTCTCCCGCTTCCAGCTGCATCATTCCCCGGTCATCTGAGTAAACCAGCTTATTGTCTTTATAGTATTCAATACTTATATGGTGCTCACCGGGAGGAAGATCAAAATCGACACCATGGGCATAGGCAGGAAAATACTGGGAAATTCTCAGGTCTGCATTTTCAGTGGCATCCACAGCGACATCCGCGGCGATACCGATCAGCATTCCCAGAACCATACCCCCCGCATCATCGCTCATGGATTCCTTGACAGCGTTCTTTCCCGATTCCTTTAAAATACCCTTGGCAACCGTTCTCAGAATGGATTTACCGATAACCAGGGGCTGTTTGATCAGGAAAATTTCATGGGCGATATTTTCCATCTTCTCCAGAAGGAACAGTTCCCTGACGGGTACTCCGTCCACCAGCAGAACAATCCTGTTCACCTTGCTGTTCATCTTCTCCATCCGGGGATACTCAAACTTGAAATGGTACCCGGCTTCAACACCCGGCATCAGCAGAAAGTTGAACCCCACTACCGATTTGACATATTCCTCATTCTGACTGACAGAGGTAATAAAAACTCCATTCCGGACTGTATCCAGATAAAAAGTCTCTGCTACTTTCCGGGGAGAGATCCCGGTAAAAGCCAGAACAGACAGACGGGCCATATCCGGGTCGTATTCCAGATCGGGCAGCTCGGGGAGATTAAAATCATACAGATGACTCTGGGTTCTGAAGGCTTCTTTTATAAAATCCTGCTCGATTCTGGCACCGTCAAAATCATTTTCGTAGCGGAACAGCAGAAGCCCCAGATACCGGGCCAGAACATCGTTGTGAAAGCGGTTGGTCCGGGCTTCTATCTGCCCTTCGGCCTCGGAAGACTCATTGTACTGTTCAATCAGACTGCGGTATTTATCCTCAAGAAGGTTGAGCTTGATGTGGACCCGTCTGATCTCCACCATGGCGGATTCCGGATCTCCCAGGGCAATATAATTCAGCCCCTTGAAGACATTCAGATAGATATCTTCATAGTCCTCACCCGAATATTCCAGTGCATTATCGTTGAGAACACCGGATGTGACCGCACGGGAAATGCTGCTTGTGTACAACTCTTCAATGCCCCGTTCGGCTTCTGTCAGAGCGGCATTGCTCTTCTCATATTCACCCGAATAATGATACAGCATCCCCACATCCAGATAGTACAGGACCCGGTCTTTCTGCTTATAGGTATTCTCTTTGTGAGACTCGATTACCGTAGCAGCAGAGGCAAAATCCCTCCCCGCCACCGCACCGGAAGCTTCAACATACTGCTGCTGAAAGGTTCTGGTACTGGCACAGGAGGAGATCAAAAACAGAGAGACAAGTATTAAGCTCTGGTTTATTCTGTTTTTAAAAAGGGCCATACCCTCTTACCATTTGGATTTGGACTGTTTGATGAACTTTCTTACCTCATTGGATCCAATCCAGGCTTTTTCATTTGTCTGCAGGTGAACCAGCTCCATGCTGACCTGGTACCGGATGACTCTTTTTCCGTCAACCGCATCGGTGATTGAAGTAATAACACCCTGCATCATATAGTCGGCACCGGTTTCGGCGGCCAGAGCTTTGGCCGTTTCTTCGGTGGCGTTGGACTGCTGGTCTTCCCGCTCTTCCCGAACCTCTTCCCGTTCGACTTTGCTGGCAACAAAACGGACTCTGCCGCTGTTGATCAGCTCTCTTTCAATATCCTTCACAAATGTGAGCACTTCGATATGCTCGGAACTCTTGTTTCTGATAGTGCCGACGATGACAACAGGTTTCTCACCGTTTGCCGCCAAAAAATCATCAATCCAGGGACGGGACAGACAGTCGGAAACAATCTCTTCTGCAGTCAGTCTGGAGTCTGTATCATTCCAGCGTCCGCTTAAATCGATCACTTCGTCAGAAGAAGTTCTGGTTACTTTGGTAGATGAACATCCGGCCAGAGATACAGCAGCCAGGATCAGAATCAGAAGTCTTTTCATTGTTTATACTCCTATAGGACTGAAGCCGGTTCGGGGCTCCAGAGTTGGTAAAATCAGACCGTCAGGTCTGTAATCTGCGAAACGGAAGAGCCTGTCTCCATTCATAATATATTGTAATCCATTTCCCTTTATTATCCATCCCCCCCCGGAAATTACGGGAACATTATTCCCATAGAGAAACACTCTTGAATAAAAAGCCTTCATATTTGATAATCCTGCATAAGTATATATAAAGTTCTTATGAGAAAGATTTCAGGAGTGAAAAGATGGTAAATGAGGGTAAATTTGGTGTTGCACTTGTAGGTTGCGGAATAGTCGGCGGAGGAACAGCCCGTGTTCTGACCGAAGACATTGAGTACCTGCAGAAGAGAACAGGCATCCCCTTTTACCTCAAATATGTAGTAGACAAAAACTTCGACAACGCCCGGTCCATCGGGATACCTGAAGATCTGTATGAAGAAGATTTCAACAAGGTTATTGCCGACCCCGACGTGTTTCTCGTTGTAGAACTCATCGGCGGCCTGACGGTAGCCAAAAAAATAATGACCAAGGCTCTGGAAGCCGGCAAGCATGTTGTAACAGCCAACAAGGCTCTTCTGGCCCACTACGGGCCGGAACTCTTTGCACTGGCCAGACAGGAAAAGGTCAGCATCGGTTTTGAAGCCAGCTGCGGAGGGGGCATCCCCATTGTCAAAGCCCTGACAGACGGGCTTCTGGCCAACAGAATTGAAGCCATGTTCGGTATTGTCAACGGAACATGCAACCACATTCTCACCGAGATGAGTGAAAAGGGACAGAGCTATAAGAGCGCTCTTCAGTCAGCCCAGAAAGCCGGTCTGGCCGAGGCTGATCCGACTCTGGATGTGACAGGTATGGATTCAGCCCACAAGTTGACCATTCTGGGATCTCTGGCCTTCGGGGAACGGGTTAATCTGGATACCATTCCGGTTCAGGGAATTGATACACTGGACCTCTATGATGTGGAAACCGGCAAGGAGCTGGGCTATATTATGAAGCTTCTGGCTGTTGCCAGAAAAACAGACAAGGGTCTGGCTTTCAGCGTCTCCCCCTGTTTCCTCCATACATCCCACCCTCTGGCCCGGGTATCGGGAGCCTTCAATGCCGTAAGCGTCTACGGACACGCCGTCGGACACACCATGTATATGGGACGGGGAGCTGGAAGTTCTCCCACAGCATCGGCTGTGGTCGCCGATATAATTGCCACTGCCCTGGAGATTACCCCCAAGGCCTTTGAAACTCTCAATTTCTGGCCTGATCAGACAGAAGAAGCCCGGCAGCTTCCCCCGGCTGACATTTCAAGCCGTTACTATCTCCGGTTTATGGTGAAAGACAGATCCGGCACGGTAGCCCGGATCAGCTCCCTCCTCAGCGAATACAACATCAGCATCACAGCCCTGCTGCAGAGAGAAGAAACCTCTGAGACGATTCCTCTGGTCATGACCACCCACGAAGCCCGTGAAGGTGACATGCTCAAAGCACTTGCTGCCATTGAGAAACTGGAGGAAGTCATGGAGACGCCCTTTATGATCCGTATTATCGAGGAACACCCCGAGCAGGTAATCTGACCAGTATGACCGGTCCTGAAGTCCTTGTTGAACAGCTGGAACGTCTCCTCAATTTCCATGAAGAGAAGCTGAATTCGGCAGGATTTCTCGGCATCCTCTCTCCCTTTGTTTCCAGAGAGATGAATCTCCGGAGAGAGAAGACCCTTCTGAAAGACAACAGGGACAAAACCAGACGGGTCTATTATTTTTCCGCCGAATATTTGACCGGCCGCCTGCTGGATCAGAACCTGAAGGCCCTGGGCATCCGGGAAGAGGTACTCCGTCTGGCCGCCTCACACGGTCTGGAACTGGAACAGATACTGGAGGAAGAGCTGGACCCGGGGCTGGGCAACGGCGGCCTGGGACGACTGGCCTCCTGTTTTATGGATTCTCTGGTTCATCTGGATCTTCCGGCCACCGGTTACGGGATCTGCTATCGCTTCGGGCTCTTCCGGCAGCAGATAAAAAACCACAGACAGATAGAACAGGCAGATGACTGGCGCCACAATGACCTGTGGGGAACGGAAGACCGGAATACGGGTTATCTGATTCCCTTCGGCGGTACTGTGGATGTCAGCTGCAAGGAAAACGGAGAGCTCCAGTTTCATCAGAAACCCGCAGAAACAGTGATAGCCGTTCCTGTAGACTACCCCGTCAGTTCCACAATCAGCGACAGAGTCCACCCCCTCCGCCTCTGGAAAGCCGAATCCCCCCAGGGCTTTAATCTGGACCTGTTCAATGCGGAACACCATGCCGAAGCCTGGGGCTCAGTCAATGCAGCCGCATCCCTTACAGCCGTTCTCTATCCCGGAGATCAGGGAGAAAAAGGGAAAAAGCTGCGCCTGAAGCAGCAGTATTTTTTCGTATCCGCCTCTCTCCAGGATATAATGAGCAGCTTCAAAGCTAATGGCGGCGGCTCCTGGCAGGAGTTTCCTGAAACTGCGGTGATCCAGCTGAACGATACCCATCCGGTTCTGGCCATCCCCGAGCTGATGCGCCTGCTGATTGACCGGGAAGGGCTCAGCTGGGAGGATGCCTGGGATATCTGCCGCCGCAGCTTTGCCTACACAAACCATACGGTACTGGAAGAAGCCCTTGAAAAGTGGCCTGTCTCCTATATAAGGGATCTGTTTCCCAGAATAATGATGATCATCGAAGAGATTCAAAGGCGTCTGGAGCAGAATCCGGATGCTCCCCGGATCATTTCACAGGATACGGTGCATATGGCGGCTCTGGCGGTTCACGGCAGTTTCTCCGTCAACGGTGTGGCCGCGCTCCATTCCCGGCTTCTCACAGAGACGGTACTGAAAGACTGGTATGCCCTGTACCCGGAACGCTTCAACAACAAAACCAACGGCATCACCCACCGGCGCTGGCTGATGGACTGCAACCCCCGTCTCAGTACTCTGATCAATGAACTGATCGGGACAGGCTGGCAGACCGAGCCCTCCCGGCTCAGTGAGCTGAAGGAGAAGGAAGAAGACAGCATAAGCGACAGGCTGGCCGAGATTAAGGCTGCCAATAAACAGGACTTCTGCCGCTGGCTCCGGCAGGAGAAAGGGATAAACCTGAATCCCCATTCCCTCCTGGATTTTCAGGTCAAAAGAATTCATGAGTATAAAAGACAGCTCCTGAATCTTTTTACTGTACTGGCCCTTTATATGGACATTAAAGACGGAAGGGATACCGGCTCCGTACATCACAGTTTCCTGCTGGGGGGCAAAGCGGCTCCCGGATATGTGATGGCCAAAGAGGTCATCTATTTCTGCGGCAGACTGTCAGAGACCGTCAACAAGGACCCGGCCTGTACTGACAGACTCTCCCTACATTTCCTGCCCGGATACAATGTGAGTATGGCACAGAAAATTTTTCCTGCCTCAGAACTGTCTCAGCAGATTTCAACCGCCGGAAAAGAGGCCTCCGGAACGGGCAATATGAAGTTTATGATGAACGGCGCCCTGACTCTGGGAACCCATGACGGTGCCAATATTGAGATTTTCCAGGCTGCAGGAGAAGAGAACAACTTCCCCTTCGGAATGAAAACCGAAGAGATAAACGCCTTCCGGAAAGACTATGCTCCCCGGGGATTTGTTGAAAACAGCCCCTTTGTGAAACGGCTCACCGAGGCTCTGGACCAGGGAATTCTGGGAGACCCCTCTGCACTGAGGCTCCTGCTGGATCACCTGCTGCAGGAAGATCCCTACCTTGTCCTGCCGGAGATTGAATCCCATTACAAAAAGGTTCGTGAAACGGAAGAGGTCTATACGAAAGAGCAGGACTGGAACCTGAAAAGCCTCCGGAATATCGCTGCATCGGGGATATTCTCATCCGACAGAACCATCACTGAATATGCACAGGAGATCTGGCGGCTCACCCCCCGGGACTGAATCCCTTTAGCCGAAGCTCAGGAAACCAGGTGGGCCATATAGGGATCGGCAATCTGAAACAGAATGATCAGAATAATCGCCGGTATAAAATTGGCGGTTTTAATTTTTTTCAGTTTCAGGAGGTTAATCCCAATCATCATAATCAGACAGCCTCCCACAGCCGAAACCGCCTGAATCATAGCCTCGTCCACATAGGGGGCCACCCAGGTGGAGAGAATGGTCAGGGCTCCCTGCACAAGAAGTACCGAGACAGCTGAAAAGGCCACACCCCAGCCCATGACAGCCGCCAGCAGAACAGAAACCGAACCGTCCATTACAGACTTCAGGAAAATCAGCTGATAGTCCTTTTCAATACCCGCCTTGAAGGAACCGACTATGGTCATGGCTCCCACACAGAACAGAACCGTGGCATCCAGAAACCCCATGGCGAACTGACCTTCTCTCATGGACGGGGGGAGTTTCTTTTTAAGCCACTCTCCCAGTTTCAGAACCAGATCTTCCAGTCCCATCCAGGTTCCCAGAAGACCGCCGACCACCAGAGAAAAGACCATATACAGGGCGTTGCACTCTTCCTGAGCCATTGAGATACCCAGAAGCAGGGTAAAAACACCCAGAGCGGTAAAGACGACATTCTCATATTTGTCATGGATTTTCCCTTTCAGGATTAAACCCAGAAGAGAACCGAAGAGGATAGCCAGGGCATTAACAACAGCTGCAATCATGGGCAGATTTTAACCCGAAGCAAAGAGAATGAAAAGCAGATGTCAGTTCTTTCTTAAACTTAAGGGGTTATGAGCCGACAATCAAAGAGACAGCACAAACTGTTAACAGAGCACAACAGGAGGTGTACATCCCATGTACAAAGACACAACCATAAGCCCCGCAATCAGCAGCCCGGATGTTCCGGTAGGCGATCATGCAGGAACAAAAACTGCAGATAAGATTTACTGTGCCAACTGTATCCACTGCAAACTGATCCGGTCCAGCACCGGAAACAATGACCAGTATCAGCTGCGGGTACGTTGTGACGCAGGAAAATGGAAGAAGAAACTGGGAGAAGAGAAGTTCTACAAGTATTTCACTGTAGCCAGAAGAAGTACGGAAGACTGTGACCTCTACGAGCCCATGGGAGACACCAAGACCTTTTTGAAGGAACTGAAAAAAACGCTCCCCATCAAAGACGAAGTTTACATCCATTAAAAGCTCAGCAGCCCGGTTTTAAAGAAACCTCACCCGGGAAAAAGGCTGTGAACTTGAAAATACAGAACCTCTGGAGTATTATGATCCCCATAATTATATGAGGGATCAAATGCGCAAAAAAATCATCTATACATTCATTCTGCTTCTGGCACTACTATCAATGTCATGTGAGTCTGTCCCCAGCAGTGTTAACCAGGGCTGGTCGGAAGAGATGTTCTTCAAACAGGCACAGCAGGCTGTGGACAACAACCAGCTCGCCACTGCCCTTTTCTACTACGAAGTATTTCTGATCCGCTTTCCTGAAAATCACGCAAAAGTCATTGCTGCAGAATACGAGAGAGCCATTCTCCACAAGAAACTGGGAGCTGAAGATCTGGCTGTTCAGGGACTGAAGAAGGTATTGGACAACTACGAAAACAGCAGTTATGTCATCCTCTACCCGCCCCGGTACAAGGTGCTGGCAGAGAAAGTACTGGCAGAACTGGAAGGCCGTCCTGCCGAAGAAGTGGATCCGGACAAATACCCTGCCCGCCAGCCAAGCAGCGGCACAGGGCCCAGATAAGAATCAGTATTCGGAGGGGAGCAGAATGGGATAAATCGAGATTCCCAGATCTGCTGCCGCTTCATAAACCATCTCTTTTGTGATGGAGCCTCTGGGTATCTCATGGGGAGGAGCGTCGCCCACCTGGATGATGATCCGGTGATCCGCCAGCCATTCATAATTTGAGATTCCGCTGAATATTCCCTCATACACAGCTTCGGGAATGTCCCTTCCGCCGGAAACGGTAATCCGGTTCAGATGCCACTGCACCTTGTCCAGATCTTCCAGAAATTCGATCTCTTTGGTCAGATAGGCCTCTTTATAATCTCTGTACAGAACGATCCCGATTCTGAAGGAATCAAAGCCTTCAATATGACTCTTCACCAGGGGAACCAGTTTCTTCTGAATGAAGTTGATATCGTTCTTCATACTGACGGTTGTATCCACAACCAGAACCACATCGATTGTCCCGCCGTCTACGGAGGTGATGATTCTTCCGATTTTATCAACCGCATCATCTCCGTCGTCTGCCCGGATAAACTCACCGCCTGTCATGATAGCGGCTTCCTCCATGATATCCTCAAGCTCCTTCTCCGCGACTTCCATCACCACCGGAGGAGGGAGTTCCTTGATCTTGGAGGAAAGGACAAAGGGATTATCCAGATACCCTCCGTCATAATTGGCATAGGGCTTTTCAAAGGCTCTGATATTGAGCCAGGTTCCCTGCCTGAGTTCCACCTGTCCCTCCCGGCTCCAGGAGTATCCGTAGGTCAGATGCAGGGGAACAAAAATCTGAAAGGCCATGGATTCAAGAATCTCATTGTATACGGGGGTCGAGTCTATCAGATAGTAATACCCGCTGTCCTGGGGCAGAAATTCTCCGTTGAGGATACGGGGTTCATTGCCGTTGATCTCATTATATTCATAGGCTCTCAGGGCAAATGAATCTCTTTGTTTTTCCGGATCTGCTGTGGATTCGGTCACCAGTACGGAGTTCATCCCTGTTTTCTGTCTGATCCAGAGATGAAATCCCTCTCCTTCAACCATATCGAGGTAGACATCTCCCGCTTCAATTTTCAGTTCCTGTGAACTGAGGGGGACGAGGATACAGGTTGCAATAAGTATTGTCAGGGCTATTCCTTTTCTCATGTTATATTTATCGGTTTTTTTTACAGCTTCATGATGAGATTTTAAAGGGGATTTCTTTTTCGAAACTTGAATCAGGAGCTCGGTTTACTCCCTTACAGAGATCAGGAGGAAGCCCCCATGCCCGAACACAACGGATCAATCCTGATAAAGCAGATCCTTATTCTCTTCGTTCTGATACTCTCCGGCTGTTCTTTACAGTGCAGTGATGATCTTCTGCAGGCGCCGGATCTGAGTCCTCCGGTTCTTCTGGAAATCAGACCGGCCGAGGGCCCTGAGGTCCGGATCGTGTTCAATGAAGAGGTGTTTCCTGATACCGATTCTGTCCTTATGGAATCGGGAGAGACGGCGGCTCTCAGGGTTGAGGAGGAGAATACGATCATCCTCTCCCCCGCATCAGATCTGACTCCCGGCAGGCAGTACCGGGCCGCCCTGACTGTGGAAGATGCCAATGGAAACAGCTGCCGCTTTATCCTCCCCTTCTGGGGCTGGAATCCGGAGGTTCCCGATCTTCTGATCAACGAGTTCAATCCGGAAGGCTCAGGGAACAACCCCGATTGCATAGAACTGTATGCCCGGAAAGGGGGAAACTGTGCGGGAGTGAGCCTGTATTACGGGACCAGGCAGCATTACGAATACCGCTACGTCCTTCCGGCCCTTGTCCTGGAGGACGGGGATTATCTGATCATCCACTGCCGCAGGGAGTACACTCCCGATGAACTGTCAGAGACGGATGACAGAACCCTCTCAACAGGAAAACTCAGCTCAGATGAAGCCTGGGACCTCTGGCTCCCTGAGGACAGAGGGCTTTCGGGAGCCAACGGGATCATCAGCATATACAATGCACCCGATGGAAGGATGCTGGACGGTGTTGTTTATTCAGAAAGGAGTTCCGACCTGGAGGACGACCGGCTGGGATGGACGAGCCGGACCTTTGATGCGGCGGCGGATCTGTACCGGGAAGGTGAATGGCTGTTCAGTTCGGAACTGATTCCCCCGGAAGAAGCCATTGCGTCTCATTATACAACCGGTACCCGGTCGCTGTGCAGGAGCAGCAGCTCTGATGACACGAACAGCCAGGAAGACTGGCATACCGTACCCACAGGTGAAAAAAGCTTCGGCAGGGCCAATACGGATGAGACATATGTGGTTCCGCCCTGAGAGGGCGGAAAATAACTTAGATCAGATCTTTGAACATATCTTCGATGGCATCCCTGGGAACAACACCGACATTCTGTTTAACCACCTCACCCTTATTGAAAACCATAAGAGTCGGAATGCTCTGAATATTATACTTGCCGGAGGACTCGGGGGCATCGTCCACATTGGCTTTGCACACTTTGATCTTCCCTGTATATTCTTCAGCCACTTCGGCGACAAGGGGACCGAGCATCTTACAGGGCACACACCATTCGGCCCAAAAATCGATAAGGACGGGAACATCCGACTTCAGAACTTCCTGTTCAAATGTTTCATCCGTTAAAATAACTTCTGACATCTTTCACTCCAATTTTTCCGCCGGCTGTCAAAGAATTTCCGGCGTTTGTTAATTTTAAATAAGAGAATTTGATTTCCAGTATGACTGATTCAGAATCGCTTCAAATCTTTCAGTCTGAAATCACTTATTATATTCTCAACAAAATTGTAAGCGATTTCAACACTTTCGTCCATTAATCCGCGATCCTGGCATTCTATGAGGATGTGCCTGAGTTCATGAAGGAAAAAAGACGCCCTTTTAATGCATTCCTGGGCTTCCCGGAAGAGTTCGGTGGAGTATTTTCCTTTCTGTTTCAGAAGAAAAAGATAGCGCTCCAGTTCAGGAGGAACATGATCTCCTCCCACAGTGGTCATCCGCAGCAGCCGGTTCTCCAGATTATAGCTGACCGTAGAGGAATGCACCTTCCGGATAAAGGATGAGAGAATAGCCCAGTGCTGTTTATCCAGTTCAATCAATGCACCATAGAGTTTCTTCACCTCAACAGAGGCCTCCTCATGAAAATCAAGCTCCGGATAGTGGGCGATCTTCTGCTCCAGCTCCTCCATGATTTTATCGGCAAAACCTTTCTTTATAGCCTGATTCTTCTTGGGTGGAGCCTGTTTTCTGCGCTCCTTTTCATCCTCTTTGTCTCTTATCAGATTCTGAAGATGCTGGATCTCTTCATTGATAAAGCGGGTCAGATCCACCCGGGCATGAAGGGCCGTAATATATCTGTCTTCAAAGCCGGTTTTTTCATCTATGGGAGTCATATAGCTGATGATATAGTCGTCATAGGTTTTCCGGATTCTTTCCAGAGCCGCCTGTATTTCCTTATCACTCAGCTTGTCGTTTTTCTTGCGCTTGAACATCAGTTTAAGTATCAGCTTTTTTAGTTATCTGGTCAATGTTTATGAAAGAACTCTCAGCTGCTGAAGCTCTCTAAAAGGGTCATCTGCCAGGCAGACTCAGGCCAGCCGTGATCCCCCCGGTTTCTGAGTGCATTGGCCTCTTCAAGCCCCTGAAGTACGTCCAGAAGGGGATAGCCCATTTCCAGCAGAGTCGCGCCGATTATGGTTCCGGTTCGCCCCGTCCCCCCTTTACAGTGTGCCGCGACGGACTGTCCCGCCTGGATGGCCTGTGCCATTCTTCGGGCTATATCCGTATAGCGGAGGGCTTCGGCCTCCCCTTCCTCTTTCGTAAAGCTCCCGCTGGACTCGGACAATCCGGCTGCCGAGAGAACCTTCAGAGGACCGGGATTATAGGCGGCTTCATCATCTGTGAGGCAGACAACCGAGTCAACACCGGCCGCTTCCATCTTAGTCCAGAAATCTCTGGCTTCTGGAGGATAGGGCATCCCCAGAAGCCAGGCGGAACCCAGATTAAAGCCGTAGACACCATACTCTTCCAGCAGAAAAACCGGTTTGGGCAGTTTCATATATAATCTCCATTATGAACTCTTTTGTGTGTACAGGGACAGGAGCGTCTGTTCCCGACCCTGTTCTGTTTTAATAAACAATAATAGAGAATACTGCAAGTCAATCAATCAAAATAGATTTGGAAAGGGCTTTCTGGATAACACTACCCTCCCCGGATGGAATTGGGGCTCTGCATTACACTGCCATCATCCCCGGGCAGTATGAAATAACAGGACGTGTAAATCACAGCTTCTGGATAAATTCTATTTTTTCACCATCAGGACCGATCACATTGATATAGCTGACACCGTTCTTGTGGAAAGGAAGAAACCGGGGTCCATCCTCTTCAGTCTCTATTCCAAGCTGCTGCAGCCCGCAAAGAAGAGCCTTGATGTCCGTTACTTCCAGGGCCAGATGATCTATAGCCCCGGCCTCTCTGATTCCGGCCTCCCCGGTTCCCTCCGGGAAGTGTGACTTCTGATACAATTCCAGCGTAAGGCCGTTCAGTCCCAGAAACGAAACTCCCCCAGAACCGTCCTCGTCGGTTGAGTGTTCCCTGCTGAGCAGTTTAAAACCGAGTTTACTGTAAAACTGTTCAGATCTGGAAATATTACAGACGGGAATCCCGACATGTTCGAGGCCTTTTATATGTTGAGACAGAGACATTCTCACTCCTGTGTACATTAAAATGGATAACCTCTGCTCTGAGGGGATGGTTTGCTGCCGGCAGAGGGAATATTACTTATCCCAGCTTTTCCTGAACCAAAGCATCTATGGAAGAGACGGTCTCATCATCCATCTGCCATTCCAGAGCATTAACATTTGCCAGAACCTCATCAGATGTAGCCTGAGTGGCAATTACCGAAGTGACCTCTTTTTTGGCCACAAGGTAATTAACAGCAATCTCAGGAAGAGATTTCCCTTTCAAGGGTTCCAGATTTCTGATCTGATCCAGAACATCCAGATGTTTCAGACGTTCAGCACCCTGAAGCTTGGGATTATTGATTCTCACATCATTGCTGCCGAATACTGTCTCTCTGGTGATTTTACCGGTCAGCAGCCCCTGAAACAGGGGACTGTAGGGAAAGAATGCCAGCCCTTCCTCACGAACCAGAGGAAAGATCTCATCACTCACACGGTACTGGAGAGGGATATTATGATAGGCATCGGCATTCTGCTCCATCATATTAAAAAGCCCCTGCATGGAGGCAATCTCCGTTATTTCACATGCCTTTCTGTAATCAGCCGCAGAGTAGTTGGAAAGACCGAGATATCTGGCTTTTCCGGACTCCTGTACCCTCTTCATGGCTTCAATCGTCTCCTCAAGGGGAACCCCTTTATCACTGGGCCAGTGCACCTGGTACAGATCAACATAATCCACATCCAGGCGTCTGAGGCTGTCATCAATTTCTCTGGCAATATTAATGGCGGAAACGTCATTATAGGCTTCAAATTTATTATTCCAGGGCAGTCCGACCTTTGTGGCAATAAAAACCTTATCCCGCTTGCCTTTTATTCCCTGAGCCAGGACCTCCTCGGCATGCCCCAGACCGTATACCGGAGCCACATCAAAAAAATTGATTCCCTGATCTATGGCTGTTTCAATTGCCCTGACCTGCTCCTGATCACCATGATCGGACCAGCTGCCGCTGCCCGAAGCCCCCCAGCAACCGAACCCCAGCACACTGAACTCATAATCAATCTTATCCACTTTTTTGTACTTCATTTATTACCTCACACTCAACTTGTCCCGGAAAGGGACTCTTACTTCATTTTTTTCTCATTCAGAACTCTGATCTATTTCTGAGCTGCTGCCATATCCGTATATACAGGAGACAGGGCCTGATACAGTTTTTCAAAAATACTCTTTCTGTCTCTGTAGAACTCCGCATTGTTCACGCCTGGTTTGATCTCATCTTCGATTCGGATAAAATCATCAATAACTTCAAAGGACTCATACACTCCCAAACCTACTCCGGCGGTAAGGGCCGCTCCAATCGATGTGGCCTCTTCAAGATTATCCGGAATCCTTATGGTCATATTGTAGATATCCGCAAATATCTGACACCAAACCCGGCTTCTGGCACCGCCGCCTGTCATAACCAGAGATTCCGGACTGTCCCCCTGCAGTATAAGACGGAGAATTATCTCCAGATTGTAGGCAACCCCTTCATAGACTGATCTGAAAATATCCGCTCTGGCTGTTTCCATCTTCAGGCCGATAAAAGCTCCCCTGGCATCAGGATTCCATCGGGGGCTCCTTTCTCCCAGAAGATAGGGCAGATAAAAGAGACCGCCGGACCCGGGAGCCGCAGAGTCCGCCATCTCATCCATTCTTTTATATACGGAAGTACCTGCATTTTCACTCTCTTTCAGCTCCAGACCGGCCAGTTGATCTTTCAGCCAGCTGACAGAAGCCCCCGCGGCCTGCATGGTTCCACAGGGCACATATAATCCGGGGACAATATGGACCCAGTTAAAGGTTCGCATACTGCTGTCAAATACCGGGTGATCCGTACTGGACGCATTCCATGCGGATGTTCCAAGAGTACAGAACAGATCTCCGGGAGCAATGCACTTGGCTCCAACGGCAGACATGGAACCGTCACCCCCGCCGCAGATGATTTTTGTACAGGGGTCCAGACCGGTTTCTTTTGCCGCCTGGGGTGTCAGGCTTCCGATTACATCAGTGGACTTACAGAGTTCCGGCATCTTGTCCAGCTCAACGTCCACGGCATCAGCGATCCTCTGTGACCACTGGAGGGAGTTGATATCCAGAAGATTGGTTCCCGAGGCATCTGAATAGTCTGTCACAAATTCACCGGTAAGCCTGAAAAGAACATAATCCTTGGCATTCAGAACCTTGAAGCAGTTTTTATACTCTGCGGGATGATGCTTTTGTATCCACAGAAGTTTGGCCAGGGAGTAGGACGCACTGGGTCTGTGACCGGTTATCCTGTAGAACTCCTCTGCCGGAATTCGTGAACGGATGAAAGCTTCCTCTTCGGTTGCCCGCATATCCGCCCATATAATGGAGGGGAGCAGCGCTTGGCCTTCTCTGTCCACACAGAGACAGCCCATCATCTGCCCGCTGAAAGAGACACCCAGAACATCTGCCGGGTCTATATTCTTCAGCAGCCTGGCTGTTGTTGACTGAACAGCCTCGTACCAGTCTTCGGGATTCTGCTCCGCCCAGACGGAATTAAACCAGTTAGTTTCATAGGAATAGACCTCGGAAGCCACCATTTTTCCTTCGGTGGAAAACAGGGTTGCCTTGTTTCCCGACGTCCCTATGTCATGAGCAAGAAGATATTTCATATTCTACTTACTCCCTCTCTGAGCAATAACGGCAACGACAATAAGCAGACCGATAATAACTTCCAGAATGAAGGGATTGATACCCAGAAGCACCCCTCCGTTCCTGATGGTGGCCAGTAGAATTGACCCCAGAAATGTACCCAGAACTCCGCCCTTGGCTCCGGTCAGAGCCGTTCCTCCCACAACTGTGGCAGCAATGGCATCCAGTTCATAACCACTTCCTGCTGTTGGAATACCGCTGGCCAGTCTTGAAGCCAGCATAATTCCCGCCAACCCGGAAAGAAATGCACTGGTGGCATAAACATAAACGATATTACGGCTGATGCTGATCCCGCTCAACCGGGCTGACTCTTCATTGCTCCCGATGGCATATACATTCCTGCCGTATATGGTCCTGGTCAGAATAAACCAGGACACCAGAATAACAAGAAGCCAGATCCAGAACAGGTTGGGAAGCCCCAGAGACGCCTTGAGGGCAAAATCACTGAACTCTTTGGGAAGACCAGTAATCATTTTGGCATCGGAAATCAGTTTTATCATTCCTCTGACCACCGTCATAGACCCCAGAGTGGCAATAAAGGGGGGAACCTTTCCGAAATGGATGATAATTCCATTCAGGATGCCCACTGTGACTGCGGCAGCCATGGCAATGACAATGCTCAGAAACAGGGGCATGCCGTTTTTAATCATCATGGTTGTCAGGATGCTTGTAAGCCCGACAACTGACCCCACACTGAGATCGATTCCTCCGGTGAGGATAACAAAGGTCATACCGATGGCAATGACACCGTATATAGAGGTAGATCTGAACAGATTGAACAGGTTGCCATAACTTAAAAACACCTCTGAAGAGAGTGCCAGGTAAAACATCAGAACCACAAGAACAACAGCAACGATGATGACTGACGATCTGCTGCTGTTTCTGGAACGCTTTAAAGTCTGATTTATTTTATTTGTAATACTCTTACCAATACCCATTGTTCTATCCTTACACTATGCCGGAAGCAAGTTTTATAAATTTTTGTTCATCATCAAAATTGCCGAGAGAATAAGCGTTTTTCTCAACAATACCCATCTGTCTCCCCTCTGATACAACCAGAATACGGTCGGCAAGCCCCATAACCTCGGGGAGATAAGAGGAGATCATCAGAATGGATTTACCCTGATGGAGCAGAGACTCCAGCAGCTTATAGATCTCCACCTTGGCACCCACATCCACTCCGACTGTGGGCTCATCGATGATAAGAAGATCGCTGTCATTACTGAGCCATTTGGAGAGAACCACCTTCTGCTGATTCCCGCCGCTCAGATTCTTGGTGAGCTGCCCCATGGAAGGGGTCTTAATCCTCAGTTTATCCCTGAAGGCGTCTGCATTCTGAGCTTCTTTCTTTCTGCTGATGACTCCGAAACGGCTCATCTTTCTATAAGAAAGAGCATTGGTATTGTCTCTGCAGGACAACTCCATAAAAAGACCTGTATGTTTTCTGTCTTCCGTCAGAAAACCGATCCCCCTGCTGATTCCGTCTCCGGGGTGTTTACAGTTTATTTCACTTCCATTGAGCAGTACTGTCCCGCTGTCCGGCTTTTCCGCACCGAATATGGAGGAAACTATATCGGAACGGCCTGAGCCGACAAGACCGAACATACCGAATATTTCTCCCTTGCGGACATCAAAGGAGATATCCTCAAAAACATCCTTTTTGGACAGATTCCGAACCTCCAGGACAGTCTCTCCCCTGGAGGGTTTATTCAGACCGTACATATCCTCCACACTTCTGCCCACCATCAGTTCTATAATCCGGTCTTCATCGACCTCTTCTGTCCGGACGGTATCCACATAGGTTCCGTCCTTGAAAACAGTGATTCTGTCGGTGAGCTCAAAAATCTCTTCCAGTCTGTGGGAGATATAAATGATCCCCATCCCCTTGTCCCGGAGCCTTCTGATGAGGGAGAAAAGAATATCTGTCTCCTCGGTGGAGAGAAGGGCTGTGGGCTCGTCAAAAATAGCAACCTTGCAGTTATTGGAATACATCTTGGCGATGGCCACCATTTCCTGTTTGGCAATGGACAGGTCCCCCAGAATACTGCTGCTGTCCACATCAATCTCAAGTTCCTTCAGGACTTTATCCGTATTCTTTTTCGCAGAGCGCCAATCGATGATACCTGCCTTATGAGGGAGTTTACCAAGAAAGAAATTTTCTGCCACAGTCAGATGTCTGGCCATCATGACATCCTGATAAACCGCTCCCAGTCCCAGCTTCATCGCCTGGTCAGGATTATGGATATCCACCTCTTTGTTCTCAACAAAAATGCCTCCGGAACGGGCGTCTTTTTTGTAGACCCCCATAACACATTTTATAAAAGTGGATTTACCGGCGCCGTTTTCCCCGACCAGCGCATGAACTTCACCGGAAAGGACCTGAAAGTTTATACCCTTCAGAGCCTTCACTCCCGGAAAGGATTTATGAAGATCTTCCACTCTCAGAAGTTCTTTCTCTTTTACCATTACCCTGTTCGCTCCTTTTCAAACTGAACAGTCAGCAGCTCCGGTACCCCGGAACTGCTGCTGCTTTTTTATATTATTTGCCGGTCAGGCTTCTGGTTCTGGGATCAAGAAGACCCTTGATCGCTGTATCATTGATATTGTCTGCTGTTACCAGAACAGCCCCTGTATCAACATAGCTCTGAATATCCAGTCCCGCCAGTTTCTGAAGTCCGTAGGAAACACCGTCATATCCCATTCTATAGGGGTCCTGAACAACGATTCCCTGGAGCCATCCCTCTTTCACGGCCATGACTTCCGCTTCATCCGAGTCATAGGCAACAGCAGCAACCTGTTTCAGATTCTTTTCCTGAAGAACTTTGGCCACAGCGTTTCCGGTTGTATTGTTATCCCCGAACACACCAGCCAGATCGGGATTGGCATCCATAAGGGCGCTGAAATCACTCACACCCTTGGCCATATCGTTGTTGATGTCGATGGTGGTTACAAACTCAAGCTGGGGAGCCGCCTCATTCATTCTGTCGATAAATCCCTTGTTTCTGTCGATCAGAACCTGAACACCGGACATAGCTGTGACAATACCAACCTTTCCTGTAAGATCAGAAGGAGAGGAAACACCCTGTTTCTCCATCATGGAGACAATAAGACGGTCTGCAGCAATGGCTCCGCCCTTCAGGTTGTCTGTAGCAAGAAAGCTGTCCACATCTGTCTTAACCTTATTATCAATTGTAATAACGACAATGCCTTTTTCCCGTGCCGAATTGATGGCATCCACCGTGGCTTCCGATGAAGTGGAGGCAATGACGATAACATCAGGATTGGTAATAATCACATTTTCAAGAATTGTGACCTGCTCCGCAATCTCCGCTTCCGTGGAGGGACCGTAGGTGGTAATATTGACAGCTTCACCGTGAACCGCACCATAGTTTTCGGCACCCACCAGAACATACTGCCAGAAATCAGAACTGGTTGCCTTGATTATGACTGCCACGTCCAGTGCTTTCATTCCCTCTTCACCGGCGCTCTCCTTTGATGAACAGCCAGCAAACCCCATTGCCATAACAACCGCCATTGCAATAACCAAAATACGTTTCATACAATACTCCTTTAATAAGTATGGAAATATATGTTAAACCGGCATATGTAACCGGTTCCACATCAAGTAAAAAAAGAGATTAACCCTCAGATCCTCTCTTAATAATTTCCGGATTCAAAACAATCCGTTTCACCCCTCCCGAAGCACCCTCATTGCTGATCCTCTCAAACAGAAGCTTCATGGCTTCCCGGCCCATCTGATTGGTATCACGGGAAGCGACTGTCAGGTTGATGTTCAGAGTCTTAAGCAGTTCAATATCGTCAAAACCGGCAAAGGCCATATCTTGTGGAATCTTCAGTTTCTTTTCATAAACCGCCTTCAGGACTCCCATGGTTGTCAGGTTATTGGGGGAAAAAACTGCTGTCACTTCCGGATGAGCGGAAAGCATCTCATTCATCTTCCGGTAGGCTGTTTCTGTGGTAAAATCCCCCTCCAGGACATGAGAAGCCTCCACTTTCAGACCTCCGTCTTCCAGAGCCTCCTTATATCCCCGGAAACGCTCCCGGCCGATCATCAGCTCCATATTACCTGTGATGGTGCCGATACGGCGGTGACCGGCCTCAATCAGACAGCGGACGGCTTCATAAGCGCCCTTGAAATTGTCAATAAAAACACCGTCCCACTCTTTATACTGCACATCCCGGTCCAGCAGAACCACAGGCACTTTCAAACTGGTAACAGCATTCACAAATTCTTCATTATACTTGTGCTCATAAAGTCCGCCGGTTGCCGGTGTCAGAATCAGCCCTTCAATTTCATAGCGTCTGAGCATATCCAGAGCCTTCAGTTCCTTCTCTGCACTGTTGTCTGTATCACAGTAAAATATCGAAAGCTCATGCTGTTCCGCTTCCTGGCTGATCCCTTTAAAAATCTCGGCAAAAAAGGGGTTATTCACTTCGGGAATGACAACACCGATGACATTGCTTTTCCGGGTCGTCAGATTCCGGGCGGTAGCAGAGGGGACATAATCCAGTTCCCTGATCTTTTCCGCAATGGCTTCAGCCGCTTCCTGAGAGACATATCCTGAATTGTTGATATACCGGGAGACTGTTGCTTTTGAGACATGACAGGCTTCAGCTATATCTTTAATCGTTGCCATCTGCATCCTTTTTTCCGGAATATGTAACCGGTTCCACAAAAAGAATATTAACTGTGATTAACAGCTTTGTCAAATTTATTCTTTGAATTTCTTCGGCGGTATGCATTTCCCCCGGAAGCAGCTGCCGGTCTGGTATCCCGGAGTCTTAGAGATCAATACCCCCGGATCTGTCTCAGCTCATCCACCATAGCCTGAAAATTACCGGGAGGTACATAGTCTGCTATCTGATTTCCCGAGCCGAAGGCAATTCCCGGAGCCTCACACAGAGGTTCACAAATTCCTCTGACATAGCTGCGGATCTCATCCTCTGTACTCCGGCAGATAAAGTCCATATCAAACCCGCCGAAGTTCCCGATTCTGTCCCCGTAATCTTCCACCCAGCGGCTGAAGGGGGCTATATTATCTTCATTGGAATGCTTGGCATCAATTCCTGTGGTTTCGATGATCTCATCCATCAGGTCGAAAATGCAGCCGCAGCTGTGGAGCAGAAAGGGAACTCCCGCCCCATGGACGGCATCCACAATTTTCTTATACTGAGGAAGGATATGTGTACTGACCGTATCCGGGCGCATGAGGGGAGCGCTTTTAAAGCCCAGATCATCCCCGAAGCGGCCTATGGCCAGAATATCCGCATACTCCTCAAGGAACCTTGTCCAAAGGGACAGGAGAGTCTCTCCCACCTGCTGCCATAGAACAGCGAAAAGTGCGGGATCATCCACCTCCAGATAGGACAGTTCGGTAAAAGGAACAAAATCCTGTATGGTTTCAAAAACACCGTTCCCCACTCCCCCTACAATTTTCATCCCGTCGGGCAGGGTGTCTCTGATGGCGTCAAAATAGGGCGAAAACAGGTTAAAATACCGTTCCGGCAACTCAGCCCAGGGATAGTCTTCAAAGTCTTCCCTGGTTTTGATAATGGCCCCGGCCTGACCGGTCAACCCCTTTCCTCCCTGGATCAGCCGGGTTGTACAGCCTTCAAAGGAGTAGCCGTCATAACCATGATCCTTATAGAATCCGGCAAGAAGAGAGAACATTTTTTTAAGTTCCTCCCGGTCGCCCCGGTTAAACATCCCTTCCAGATCTTCCCCAATAATCTTTCCTGCAACCTGATAGCTGATATTATGTTCATACAAAGGGAATCCCTTGTTCTTTCTGTTTAATGCACTGTTGACCAGTCTCCTGTAATCAGGATTGAATTTGTTGTTCATATGATCCTCCTTTATATAAACTACCTGCTCTCAAACCATTTCCTGTAGTGATTTTTTGCCCAATAATGGTACTCTATTGCTCTTTGTGTGATAGAATGAGGTATGCAGATGCCTTTAAAACAGGGACTGAAACGGGAGGAAAGGAATCTGAGCCCCCGTACTCCGGTCCTGATCCACAAAAGAGAGTTTCAGAAGGATTGTCTGGTGGGGCTTCATTACCACAGCAGCCTGGAAATCAATCTCTGCCGGAACACTACAGGCACGGTCTACATTGACGGCAGTCAATGGAGCCTGCAGGAAGCAGCGTGCATCATTCTTCCCCCGGGAAAAATCCATTCCTATAAGATTATCAGGAATACGGGACAGATTGATGTCATTCACATAGGCCTTGAGTTCTTCCCCATGCTGAACAACAGCTATATCCGGGAGGTTCTCAACAGCGCCTCGTTCCTGATTCTGAGAGAGGATGAGTCACCCGGTACGGAGGTGATTCATGACATTCTCAGTGATGATGAGATGATCCGAGCAGCCGGAGTTCTGACACTGATACAGAAACTCATCTTCCGAACCTCAGATGCCGGTGCTGCAGAAACCGAATATAAGACAGATCATTTCTTAAGGAAGATCATCAGTTGGAGTGAAGACAATTACAGCCGGCCCCTGACCCTCTCGGAGGCTGCGGAAGCGGTAAACTTAAGCCTGTATCATTTTTCAAGGAAATTCAGAAGCCACAGTGGTTTCAGTTACATGGAGTACCTGAACCAGCTGCGCCTGGAAAACAGCTTGCGTCTGCTTGAAGCAGGGTTGCCGGTTTCTGAAACAGCAGAGAAATCCGGTTTCTCAGACAGCTCCTACTTCATCAGAAAATTCAAAAACAGCTATAAGGTAACTCCCCTTCAGTATCAGAAAAGCCTGTTGAAGGAGACCCGTCCTGTCCCTTGAACAGTGTCAGATGAAAAACAGCCGGACCGTTCCCACCAGAGTAGCGGCGATAATAAAAATACGGAAAGGCCTGTCGGGGATTCTCTTTACAATCTTGAGACCCAGAAAAAAACCGCCGGCGATAAAGGGAAGAAAAAGAACCGAAAACTTGAGGCTGTCCAGAGTCAGGGTTCCCCAGACCGCCCCATGAACAGGAATTTTTATGGTATTCACAATAAAGAAGAAGAGAGCCCCCGTTCCGATAAAAACAGCCTTGGGCAGGTTCAGAGACAGCAGATAGGCAGCCATAATAGGACCGGCGGCATTACCGATCATGGTTGACAGCCCCCCCAGAAAACCGCCGGCTCCGTGAGCCGCCCAGTGATCGGGCAGAACGATGTCCTTTTGCCCGAATTCCTTTAGGGCCATCAGAAAAAGACAAAACAGAACGATACAGGCCATAATCATCCGGAACACAGTATCGGAAACCACATTCCCCAGAATCATACCCACGGCCATCCCCACCAGAGCCAGGGGGAGCATTTTTTTCAGCAGGGAAAGCTGGATTTTTTCTCTGTACACCAGAAGCGCCAGGATATCTCCTGTCAGCAGAAAGGGGAGAACAATGGATGCGGACTGCCTGCCGCCGAAATAGGAGGCGAAGACGGGAACAGTAATAATACTGGTTCCCCGTAATCCGGCTTTATCCAGTCCCAAAAGGGCGGCACAGGATGCCAGGAGAACAAAGTCCGCACCCCTCAGATTAATGGACAGGTCATTCAGAATATCAAGCATATCAAGACTCCCCTGAGTTCTCAACCGATAGTTCAAGACGGCAGGTTTTAATCTCCATGGGAGAGAACAGCAGATCAATTTCGTTATCCTGAACATACAGGGTCTCTTCTGCTTGTTCAAGAAGGTCGGTACTCTGACAGGCGGCCAGCTTATGATTTATGTGCACAGCTGTCCGGGTGTGGGTATTGTGGCTGTCAAAGCTTCTTAAGATGAGAGACCTTCCGTCTTCTGACGGTTTCAGGGCTTCCACAATCTGGCCCTCCCCTTTCAGATTCAGAAAGGAGTACTCCGGAGGAAGAACAGCCCCCCCCCTGTTATCAGAGGCTCTCTCCCCGGTATTCACTTCACTCACAGGGGGAATATTGAACTCATACGCCCGCCGGTCGACAGCACCCTGCTGCCAGATTCCTTTATGAGGCAGCAGGGCATAGCTGAAACGGTGCTCCCCGATATCACTTGTTTTATCAGGTTTCACAGGCGATCTGAGAAGAGACAGACGGAGAATATTATCCTGTGCATCATAACCGTATTTACAGTCATTCATAAGAGCCACCCCGTAATCACCTTCCGACAGATCCGCCCACTTATGACCGCAGACTTCAAAACGGGCTTGATCCCAGCTTGTATTACTATGTGTCGTCCGTTCAATATGACCGAAGGGGAGGTCATAAGTGGCTCTCCGGGACCGTACAGCCAGATCAAATGAAGTTTTCAGCAGTTTTTTACTGTTCTGCCAGTCCGCAAAAGTATCAAACTCGATAGATCGATGGTTCCGGAACACCCTCATGGTCTGCACAATTTTTGAATCGAGAACACTCCATTCCGCTTCCAGCTCCGCAAAGACAGGCCCGTTTTCCCTCAAAGTCCAGTTCCGGACCAGATTCACATCATAGGAGTATTCATTATAGTGGGAAGCAATATCCCAGGCACCGAAGTTCTTTCCCGGATCATCTTCAAACACAAGGAGTTCATTCCCCCGGCCCTGAAGAACCTGACGATTATTCTCTTTATCATATACCGATTTCAACCAGCCCCGGCTGTCCCATTCAATCCGATAGAATTCTGTTTCGATTCCCCCTGGAATCTCTTTCACGCTGTTCTCAGACTCTGCTTTTTCAGAGCTGACATTACCGGAGATCCAGCCCATGGAAGGTAGGGAGGAAGGATCAAAGAAGAGCTGATCTCCTTTTTTCTGACAGGACAGATGCTCTCCTCCCAGGCAAACGGACCCTGCCTCTTCTGTCCAGGGGATGGAGACTACAGACCGTCTGTCCCAGGAGAGGGTATTAAATACCGTAAAACCGAAATTACCGGTCATTCGGGAAACCAGATAGCCCAGAGCCCTCTTCTTTACAGACTCCCCAATGGCATACAGCTCTTCATAGTCCCTGTACATATCAGGTACCGCTTCGGGGACATGGGAACCGGGAAGGGTATCATGGAACTGATTCAGAAGCAGAAGCTTCCACCCTTTATTGAGTTCCTCCATAGAATAGTCCATGCCTTTTGCAAAAGCCAGAGAGCTGAGGATTTCCGCATCTCTGTAGAGGAGCTCTCCTTTACGGTTCAGCTTTTTAAGGTCCCCTTTGCTGGTATAGGTTCCTCGATGTGCCTCCAGATAAAACTCATCATCCCACACCGGCAGGTTTTCTCCCTTATCC
>JAQQAM010000257.1 GCA_028532905.1 Spirochaetales bacterium | reverse complement strand
ATGACAAATACGGCCTTCCCGTCGATATGGATCTGATAAAACTATGGGACAGCAATAAGGGTTTTGCTTCTCCTCCCGAAGAGATTCTTAAAATGAAAAATCCTCCTACCGCCTATTTCACAATGCATCTGAATATAACCGTGGAAATGATGAAACTTTTTGAATCTGCCGGAAAAAGGATCCCTGACGATCTGTCCATCATAGGTTTTCATGCCATCCCCACTGTAGAACTCTGGAAAGTTCCTGTCACAGTCATCAGGCAGTCACCTTATGATATTGGATCCGAATCTGCAAAACTCCTTCTGGAAACCATCAGCAGCAAGAGCAAAAAGACAAAAAGAATCGTTCTCCCCTGTACATTCATTGAACGGAATTCCTGCGGTCCACCTCCTTCTTGAACTGTCGCCCCCTGCAGATACAGGCAGAATAAAAAATCCGGAGACAGGAGGATCTGCCTCCGGAAACGGTTATTACAGGAAGTCCTGACCGCCATTGACCTGAATAATCTCACCTGTGAGAAAAGATGACTTCTCACTGACAAGAAATTCAATGACATTGGCAACTTCTTCAGGCTGTCCCAGTCTTTTAAGAAGAATATTATTCTTCCAGGAAGCAAAAACTTCAGGCTTGGTTTTTCTGATCCCGTCATGAAAGGGAGTATCTATTGTTCCGGGAGAAACACCATTTACACGAATTCCATACTCGGCGAGATCTTTGGCCAGGGCTCTGGTCAGGGTTGTCACAGCAGCCTTGGACGTTCCGTAGATTCCGGCTCCGGGCCCGCCGGCATTCCACGCGGCATTGGAACTGTAGGTAATGATTGAGGCATTATCAGATTTTTTGAGAAGGGGAATCGCTGCTCTGGAATGAAAGAAAACACTATCCAGATTCAAAGCCATGACTTTTCTGAAGAAAGATGTTTCCATATCTTCAAAACGGCTTCTTCCTCCCAGACCACCGGCATTGTTGATCAGTACATCAAGCTTGTCATACTTCGTTTTGATTTTCTCGAAAGCCGCATTTACAGCGTCTTCATCAGTAACGTCATACAAGTAAAAATCGGTGTTGATTCCATCAGCCTTCAGACTCTCCAGAGCCTCTTTGGCCTGAGCCTCATCAATTCCGTTCAGGATAATATCATATCCAGCCTTTCCGAGAGCTCTGGACACAGCCAGACCAATCCCGCCTGTTCCACCGGTTACCATTGCAATTTTACTCATTGTAAGCCTCCACGCTTATTATTTTATCTGTTCTGCCGGAGGATAAAGTCCTCTCCGGTAATTTAACAATTTTTATCCTTACTTCAAAAAATCTTCACGGCAGGGGGTAAAGATATCCAGGAGCATTCCTGCTTTCAGACATACAGCCCCATGTTCAATATCCGGCTGTTTGAATGTTGAATCTCCTGCTTTGAGTATTCTTTTTTCCCCGCCGATATTGAATTCAAACTCACCTGATACAATATAGGTAATCTGCTCATGAGGATGACTGTGCAGTGCTCCGACAGCACCTTTTTCAAAATGCACTTCCACACACATCAGGTTGTCATGAGTTGCTGTAATTCTTCTTTTGACTCCCCCCCCCAGATCTTCCAGGGGAATGTCATCACTGTGAAAAAAGTTTTTCAATTCCATTTTTGCTCCTATTTACCTATTAAGATTTATACTCACCCTTCCCTGTCTCAGGAAGGAGATTTCCATTTCACAAAAAAATCAGCCTTCATTCCTCTCTGTCTGAGCATAAAGGAAGTCCGGTAATGAATAACCGGATTATCCAGACTCTTCATAATGAAGAGTTCTGTGTTTTTAAGATTGACTGTACATTCCAGTGAATAACCGCGCACCAGCCATTTCAGTTTCATGCTGTCTTCAGTATGAAGGATCTTCCTTACCTCTTTGAAATGCTGATAGCCGTTCTGTTTATAGTTAAGCTCACCTTCTTCACTTTCCAGATCTGTTACAAGAGCTCCTTCGACATGGAAAAGATAATCAAAAACTCCCTCTTCCACGGATGAAACAGTAAAGCGGTCATCAAAAGAGCTGTCCTGCAGCCATATTTCTCTGCTGTATTTCACTCCGGGATACACATTATCCGCGTCCACCCGGATGTGGTCTGAATCATCAAAAAGACAGAGTCCCCCTTCAAAACCCTTGTGATCTTCTCCGTTTACAACAACCGTATTATGAGAAGCGGACACTCTGTGCCACTCATTACACAGAGCATTGCCATAACCCGAGTTGGATAAGTCGCGGCTTAATAGAACCCCACCCAGGATTACTTCTATTCCCATCTTATCGGGGTGGGCGTGGCTGGGACCGTTATGACCGTATTTCAGGAAAACATTACTCTTCCCGGACTTTAAAAGAGCACAGTAGGAGCTTCTGAAATTCACAGAGTCCTGCTTCAATACCTTCTTATACCCTTCCCGGACCTCCGGAGCGAAAAGGAGTTCCTCCAGAGACATATCATTTTTATAATAATAAGGTTTGGACAGGGGTACAGTTCCCCGTTCACCATCCTGATTCAGAATGGAGCCTAAAACAGGAACGACTGGACTGTCAGCCCCCAGAACCTTTACGGCAATGGAATATACATAAGAATAGGTTTTCAGATTAACATCAGGCCAACCGTCATTAGGGTTGGGCAGACGGTGATTGTCAAAGGCATAACTGTAGGCAGCCAGGAGCATTTTTTCAGCAGTATCCTTAGCAAAAGAGAAATCATAGCCTTTCAACTCTGCAAACAGGAGCATATTGACAATCCCTTCCAGAAGAAAAAAATTGTAATGAATGGATCCTTCATACCAGAAGAAATCAGAGGTAACTCCCTCTTTCAGCTGAGCTTCCAATCCCATTTTTCCCTTAAGGGCGAAATCACACATTTCATCATTCCCGAGAAAGAAACCCATGACGGCGATACCGCAGTTCAGCCAGGTGGGAATGTTGTGGATCTTATCTACCTGAGGAATAAAAAGTTTATACGCTTCAGAAAAGATCCCCTCTTCCAGTTCTGAGATCAATCCGTCAGGCAAATCGGAACGGACCAGTTCAAGAGCATTTACCAGGCGGATCAGAAAAATGGATTCATTTAGAGACTGCGGCATAATCCTGGAACAGCCCCATAGAGCTTCATCCTGACTGTCGAATTCAAAACCCTCTTTATTATGGAGTTTGAATTCCAGATAGTGCTTATTATAATACCGGGTATAATCCACAAGATAATTCAGATATTTCTGTTCAGAGGTCAGCGCAAAAAGAAGGGAAGATTTCCAGGCATTCACAACGCCCTGGTTTCTGTACATGGTGTACCAGACCCCCGTTAGAAGCTCATTTGAATAGGACCTGCCACAGATGCTGCAGACATGAGAATCGGGATTTCTGTCATCATAGATCAGCCGTCCGCCTTCTTCTTTACAGAAGTAGTGATGAGCCCATCTGGAGATATGAGCAGGAGAGTCGCTGAACCGGGAGAAGTATTCATCTGTTTCCAAACGGATCTGCTTTATAAAACCGGCATAAACAGAGCTTTCTGCTGCCAGTGATCTAATCTTGTTTATATCTGTAAACTTCACTGATTATCCTTGTTTTTCTTATTTAACATTTTTCCTGATTGGGAGAGCAAAAACAGAACCGCAGTCAGAATCAAAGTATAAAAGAGACCGAACAGAATCGGCTCACCGGGTAGGAATACCTGATCCTCCTGAAGATCCAGAAGAACAATGGCAGTACGATTAATTCCTTCATACAAAAACGAAACGACCAGAGTAATAAGTAGGGCCAGACCAACATCCAGAAGCCTTATACGAAGACGTTCCCAGGCTGTAGAGCTGCCGTATGCCTTATGCCATCCCGCATTAAAAAGCATTTTCAAAGCAGGATTCACGATTAGAGTTGTGAAGAGACCTATGGATGTTCCCAGAAAAAAGACCAGGTCCGCCGTATCACTATATCTTCCCAGCTGTGTTCCCCAGGCGATAAAGAAATAAACAGCTCCCACAGACCACCATCTGATCAGGAAAACATAAAGCTTCTGTTTCCTCTCTTTCTTTCGGATTGTCTTCGCGGGATCAGCCATTATGATTCCTGGTAACAAGCATAGTCACTGTTCCGGCCAGATAGAGAAACATGGCCAGAAGGGACACAAAAATCGAAACCTGAGCTTCCTCAAATGTCAGGAGGGTCGCATTGGCAATATCCTTGAAAACAATATTCAGATAAAGAACCCCTGTCAGCAGAGAAGCACCGCAGCCAAGCACGGCAATCAGCGGTTTTGATGCAGCGGAAGAAGAGTTAAAGGCGGTAACCAGTCCGGCGATTACAAAGAGAAAAAGGAAAAAACCCACACTGGGGGCAAATACCTTTGTAATGATTCCAATATGGACCTGAGAAAGAGCCAGCTGCCCGATGGCTGCCATATAAATCAACAGCCTGGCTGTTTTAAATAGATGTTCTTTCATTCTGCGATCTCCTGATCTATACGGGCCTCTGTCTGTGCATCAAAAAAACAGGCCTTTTTTAAGTTGATATATAGTTTGATCATATCTCCCACTCTGGCATCCAGATAGCCGACCGCCAGACGGACTCTGTATCTCATATCTCCGGCAGAGACGTGAACTATGTACTCACATCCGAGATATTCAATGATATCCACACGAAAACTGAAGCCCTGATTCTCTGGACCATCCAGAGCAAAATGTTCGGGTCGCACACCAAGAATAATCTCCTGTCCCTCATATCCGGAAAGATTCATTCCCTCTACAGAAAGGCTGAAAGTGTCAGTAACAAATCTGGTCTTCTCCAGTTTCCCGGTAATAAAGTTCATGGCAGGACTGCCGATAAATCCGCCCACAAAAACATTGGACGGAGTGTTGTAGACCTCATCGGGAGTACCGATCTGCTGAACTTCTCCCTGATTCATAATGACAATTCTATCTGCCATAGTCATGGCTTCCACCTGATCATGAGTAA
>JAQQAM010000256.1 GCA_028532905.1 Spirochaetales bacterium | reverse complement strand
GTACCATCTCTTCCCGGCTGACCTCCCGTTCCAGGGAATAGCAGATATTTTCTGCCACGGTCATGGAAAAGAGAAAAGGCTCCTGCTGAACAATTCCTATATGCTGCCTCAGACTGTGGCGGTTGTATCTGTTCAGGTCCTCCCCGTCCAGAAGAATCTGCCCTTCACTGTAGTCATAGAACCGGGGCAGCAGATTAACCAGAGAGGTTTTTCCGGACCCCGTTGCACCCAGAAGGGCAATTTTCTCCCCTTCCCTGCAGCTGAAGCTGATGTCATCCAGGACCTTTTCTCCCTTTCCGTAACGGAATCCGGCAGATTTGAATTCAAGGTTACCCCGGATTTCATGGGCTTTTTTTACCGAACCGCTCTCAAGGTCCTCCTGTACTTCATCCAGGATTTCCCTGATTCTCCTGTGGGAGACATGGCTCTTGGAAATCTCCGTAATGGTTCTTCCCAGTTCCTGCATAGGCCAGATCAGGGCATTCACCAGACTGGAAAAGGCAATAAAGGTCCCCGGGGAGATTGTGCCCCTGAGAGCCATAAATCCTCCCAGCAGAAGAGTAAAGGAGAACTGGAGTCCGCAGAGGATATGACCGAAGGGCCAGTAGAAGCTGTGCCACCATGTGAGGCGGAGTCCTTTTTTCCTCTGAAGAGCATTGATCTCCCGGAACCTCTCCTTTTCCCAGTCCTGCCGGGCAAAGGCCCGTACCACACGGATACCCGACAGATTCTCCTGAATGCGGTTGGACATCTTGCCCTCCACTTCCTGAAAATCATCATAGGCATCAAAAATTTTGAAAAAGAAGACTGTTGAAACTGCTCCTACTACCGGAACGACAATGACTGAAAACAGTGCCAGTCTCCATTCCAGAAACAGCAGAATCGCCAGATTGATGGAAAACTGGAAAAAGACCTGACTCACTTCAGGGATCTGGTTGGCAAAAAACTTCCGTACCGTATCCACATCACTGGTGGAACGCTGGACCAGCTCTCCCGTCTGACTGTTGTCATGATAGGCGAAAGACAGTCGCTGCAGGTGATCGTAGAGGGAATCCCGGATATTGCGGGTGACCCGTTCGGAACAGCGGGCTTTCCCCCTGCCGTGAACATAACTGAGTATCCCTTTAACCAGGGCCAGCAGAAGATATACGGCTGTCCATAAGATCAGGAAATTCAACCCTTGAGCGGAGATCAAGAGGCCGTCCACAACATGCCGGATCACCATAAAACCGGCCATTTCGGCGGCGACGGTCAGTCCCAGGGCCAGAATGGATATGATATACAGTGTCCAGTTCCCCTTGAGTAATGTAAAAAGTGTCAGAAAGGCTTTAAAGCCTGATGTATTCGATTTCTGATTCATGATTTCCGCCCTCCAGGCGGTAAAATTGTGATGAAATCTGCGGCAGATGACCTTGAAGGGTCACATCAGGACATAAAAAAACCGCAGAAACCATTTGGCTGTCTGCGGTGTGCTTTCAAATTAGATCGTTATCAGGCAGGAAACGCAGACGTATGGGCAGGTGCAAATACACGTACCGGGTTAAGTTTTGCAGGGGATACTGATTTTATACTTAACATCAAACACGTCTCCTTGTTTTTTTTCGATTCCCTCCGGATCTTTCCGGACAGGCGATAATTAACCATAAAGCCTATGCCGGCTCCTGTCAAGAACGGTCAGCCGAAAATATTTTCAGCGGCTTTCCTGAATGCTTTTTCTGAACGGGCAATCATATCATCATCCACACAATAGGAGAGTCTGAAGTATCCGGGAAGTCCGAATCCCTTTCCGGGAACCGCCAGAATATTCTGCTCCTGCAGAAAGCTTACAACCATGGAATCATCTCCCATGGGGGCTCTTGGGAAGAGGTAGAATGTCCCCTCCGGGAGATCCAGATCAAAGCCGCAGTCCTGCAGAATTTTTCCCAGAGCATCCCTTTTTCTCTGGTACTGGGACACATCCACCGCCAGTCCCTGCAGCCTTCCGGCCACCCTCTGCATCAGGGCGGATGCGTTTACATACCCCAGGATACGGTTGCACAGAACTGCTCCGTTGACAATATGATCCCGGTCTTCCAGTTCCGGGGCAACGGCCAGAAAGCCGATCCGCTCTCCGGGAATGGAGAGGTCTTTGGAATAGGATGTACAGATCATGGTATGGGCATAGATGGCAGGAATAGAGGGAACGTCCACTCCGCCGTAGACTATTTTTCTATAGGGCTCGTCACAAATAATATAAATCCGCCGGCCCAGCTCGGCGCTTTTTTTATCCAGCATCCGGCCTAGGGCTTCCAGAGTTTCACGGGAGTAGACTTTTCCCGAAGGGTTGTTGGGGGAGTTGATGATAAGAGCTGCAGTGGTCTTGTCTATTGCTTTTTCAAAGGCCTCCACATTCAGATCAAAACCGGGCAGACAGTCTACCAGTTCAAGGGTACCGCCATGATTGTCGCAGTAGAATTTGTATTCCATAAAACAGGGACGGCTGGCCAGCACCTTGTCTCCGGGATTCAGAATAGTCTTCAGAGCCACATTGAGAGCCCCTCCGGCACCGCTGGTCATAAGAATATGGGCAGCGTCAAAAGGAACCTTCTGCTCTTCCCTGAGATAGGCAGCCACCTGTTCCCTGACAAATGGATATCCCGCATTGGGCATATAGCCGTGCATATTCTCTTTGGCTGCTTCTTCCAGAAGTATTTTTGTAAACTCTTCAGGCGGGAGAGCAGAAGGATTCCCGATTGAAAAATCATATACATTCTCTGCACCGAACTCTTCTTTCAGGCGGGCGCCTGTTTCAAACATCTTTCTGATAAATGAGGAAGAGGCCTGCATCTCTTCAATTTTCCTGGAAACAGCCATAGTCTGTGTACTCCTGTTGGTCTTGTATGTTTTTGATTGTACCTACTCTATCAGTTAAAGAGTGATTTCACAATGATTATGAACAGGCATCTTTTAATTCCGCCTGATCCGTTTTAAACTGTTTATTGATGACAATCATAAACTTGAACAAGCATCCGGTTCTTCGGAAAAACTCGGTATTATTATTGTTTCTGGCAGCTGCACTTCTCTCCTGCCGGTCAGTAAAACCCAATCAAATTATAAAGATGCCCCCTCCAGCGGTGATGGACGATGAAACCTACAATCCCTTTGAGCAGGGTGCTGTTATACAGAATCCCGAACGCCTGCCCCTCCTGTATGCCACAAACAGGGTTCCGGCAGGAGAAGAGGATAAAGAACCCTACTATTCCGGCCGCCGGTCTGAACTGGTCCATCTTGGAATCTCCGGCATCGGCGTCGCCGGAGAAGGGAAAACCTGGGATGACATGACCCGGATTACGGAAACCAGAAACAGTGGAAAGAATCCTTTACTGGAAGTACAGGATGTTACGGAATTCGGCATACTGGAGCGGTCAGTCTCTCCCTTCACCTCACCGGCGGAGCGGAGGATGATCTCCCCATCCGGAACAGAACGCTTTCTTGTGGAACTCCGGTCCCAGCTGGCACAGACCAGCAGCAACGATGTTATAATTTTTGTTCACGGCTACAATGTGAATTTCGAAAACCCTCTTCTGGTAGCCGCCCAGCTCTGGCACTATCTGGGATACAGGGGCTCCTTTATCGCCTACAGCTGGCCTTCCACCCCCCGGGGAACCGCTTATTTGAAAGATCTGGATACGGCGGCCTATTCAGCCCGGAGCTTCCGGGTGTTTCTGGATTTTCTGGCGGAACAGGATGAAGTGGAGAACATCCATATCTTAGGGTACAGTGCGGGAACCAGGCTCGTTACCCAGACTCTGTACCAGAAGGCTCTGCAGATGGATGAGATTCCCTCAAAGGATGCCCAGCTTAAAACCAAACTGGATACGGTCATACTCTCCAACAGCGATATGGACCGGGGGCTTTTCGGAACCTATCTTCTGGACGGGCAGCTGAACATACTGAACAGAATGAGCCTCTACAGTTCTTCAAAGGATGTTGTCCTCATGGGATCCAGAACCCTTCATTCGGCTCCCAGAATGGGACAGACTCTCAGCCGGGAAGAGATCGATGACGAGATCATTAATTATTTCCAGTTCAACAGGAAAATAGATATCATAGATGTGAGTGATGCCGAGCAGGTTACCTCAAACAGCGGTCATTTCTATTTTCTGGAAAGTCCCTGGGTGAGCAGCGACGTTCTGCTGAGCCTTCTGACAGATCTGAAACCCCATGAGAGGGGCCTGGAGCTTCACCCGGATCTTCCCATATGGGTGTTTCCGGAAGACTATATAGAACGCAGCCGTTTGCATCTGGACTATCTGGGCGGAGTCTTCAAAGAATAGCCCGTATTGAAGATTCCGGCTCTGGCATTATCCTAAGTAAAACATTAGAATACATGACCTGCGGAGGATTCAGATGAGTCAGACACTGGATATTATTAAAGATAAAACTCTCACCTATCATCAACAGGTATTCAACCTGGCACGGGAAGCAGAGAATTCAGTTTCTCCTCTTATGGTAAGCGACAGACTGCTCCGTCTGAAGGAAGAGGGTGTGATCTGTGATCTTTTTGAAGGACAGGCGCCCTACAGACCCCGTTATATAATTCCCGATTACAGCCGGCTGATGAGTTCGGGCTGCGAGTTTCTCCGGATCAATGCGCCCCGGGATATCTGGGAGGCGACCCATGCGCTTCTTATCTTCTATAAACATGTCCCCTCCATTGACTACTTTCCCGTCTATCTGGGAAATCTGGACACTCTGCTTCAGCCCTTTATAAAGGACGAAGAGGAAGCCCGGAAGGCCATCCGCCTTTTTCTGGAGCATATCGACCGAACCCTGACAGGTTCATTTGTCCATGCCAATGTAGGCCCGGAAGAAAGTCCTGCCGGCAGAATCATTGTGGAAACAGTACGGGATATGGACTGTGCCATACCCAATCTGACATTGAAATATGACAAAGACAAGACGTCCGATTCATTTCTGAACCTCTGCTGTGCATCGGCTCTTTCTACAGCTAAACCCAGTTTTGCCAACCACAGTATTTACAGTTCTGAGTTCTCCTTTTCCGGTTACGCCATAGCCAGCTGCTACAACGGGCTGCCCCTGGCCGGCGGCGGGTACACTCTGGTCCGCCTCAGACTCAATACTCTGGCAGAACAGGCAAAGAGCCTGGACCATTACCTTGAGCAGCTCCTGCCCGAAGCGGCATCCGAGCAGCTGGCCTATATGGATGAACGGATCAGATTTCTGAATGAAGAATCCGGATTCTTTGAAAGCAGCTTCCTTGTACAGGAGGGGTTTATAAGACAGGACCGGTTCACCGGCATGTTCGGCCTCGTAGGACTGGCGGAAGCGGTGAACCTGCTGATGGAGAAAGAGGGACAGGCCGGACGCTTCGGCTCAGATGCCCGGGCAGACGAGACGGGTCTGACTGTAATCAAAAAGCTCTCCGAGCTGGTGGAGTCCCACCACTCTCCCTATGTAGGCTGTTTCGACGGACGGCATCTGCTGCACGCCCAGGTGGGCATAGACAATGACAAAGGATCATCACCGGGATGCCGGATTCCTGTGGGAGAAGAACCTGAAACCCTGCCTCACATTCTGCAGTCAGCTCCTTTTCATAAGTACTTTCCCAGCGGAACTGGTGATATTTTTGTGTTTGACCAGACCTGGAAGAATAAACCGGAAGCACTGGCGGATATTGTCAGGGGAGCCATGGCCTCGGGTCTCCGTTACTTCTCCGCATACAGCGAAGACTGCGATGTGGTCAGGGTTACCGGTTACCTGGTCAAACGGTCAGAAATGGACAAACTGGATCAGGGTAAAGCTGTGCTGAATCAGAGCACCATCCTGGGACTGGGAATCAGACGGGACGGAGATGCCTTCAACCGCCCGGTCAGAGCAAAATGAAAACAGCTCTGATTAACAGAATCATCCCCTTCAGCTCCATAGACGGACCGGGGAACAGAATGGTTCTGTTTTTCCAGGGCTGCAATTATACCTGCACCTACTGTCACAATCCGGAAACCATTAACACCTGCAACAGCTGCGGCCTGTGTGTTCCCGGTTGTCCGGTCAAAGCCCTGAGCATCAGCACAGAGAACGGGTCAAATCCGAAGGTTCTGTGGAATCCGGAACTCTGTACAGACTGCGGTCACTGCCTGTCGGTCTGCCCCCGTATTTCCTCACCGAAAGTCAGGGAATACAGCAGCGGTGATCTTTTCGCCAGAATAGAAGAAGCGGCCCCTTTTATCAGAGGAATAAGCTGCAGTGGCGGAGAGGCGACTCTGCAGATTCCCTTTCTGACAGAACTGTTCCGCCTGATTAAAGAAAACACAGATCTCAGCTGTCTGATTGACTGCAACGGGGGGGTGGATCTTTCAGAACACCCGGATTTCATGGAACTCTGTGACGGTGTGATGATGGACCTGAAAGCCGGAACAGAAAGGGATCATAAGGATCTTACAGGCCGTCCTCTGGCGCCGGTCATCCGGAACATCGAATACCTGAAAACAACAGACAAACTGACAGAGATACGGTCCGTTCTGGCACCGGGGCTGAACAACAGAAGCACCGTCGAACTTGGTGCCTCCCTGGCCTCTTCTGAAATTCCCTACAAACTCCTCCCTTACCGCCCCCAGGGCGTAAGAGCTGCCGGGGTGAAACAGCATGGCCGTCAATCCATGACTATGGATGCAATGGAAGAGCTGCTTGTTCTGGCAATCAATCTGGGTGCTGCCGGTACCAGGATTATCACCTCAGACCTCTCATAAACTTGAAAAAAATCCTTAAATACCTTTTTTTTGTCCTTTTTCTGCATTGACAGCTCCCAAACAAAGGAATATAACAGAATATAAAGGAAATTAAAGGACAAATGAGGATTCCAAGGCAATGGAAAATGAAATACTGACATTAGCAGAAGTGGCTGAATATCTGAAGCTTTCAGATAAAACTGTTCTGAAAATGGTAAAAAACCAGGAGATTCCCTGTGCCAAGATTGCCAATCAGTGGCGGTTCTCCAAACCGGCTCTCAATGACTGGCTCACAGCCAAAATGGAGGTAATTCCCCAGAATGACCTCTCCAGACTGATTGAAAGGGAATATGACACGGTTCCCCTCTCCAGGCTTATGGATGAAGATAACATCATCCTCCCCCTGAAGGCATCCAATCAGGAGGACGTGATCAGAGAACTGGCAGACAGGGCTTTTGATTCCCGGCTGATCTCTGACAGGGACATCTTTATCAGAAAACTCATCGAACGGGAGGAGCTGAGCTCCACATCCATCGGAAGCGGCATTGCCATTCCCCACCTGAGACAGGCATCCGCCGAAGTGGTCAGGGAAGCAAAAATCATTATCGGAGTCTCTGATAAAGGGATCGATTTTGCCTCCTTTGACGGCAATCCGGTAAAACTGTTCTTTCTTCTTATTTCAGACAGTGAGGTGGTTCACTTGAGAATACTCTCCAAACTGAGCGCTGTTCTGAGAAACGAAGATGCTGTGACAGAGCTTCTGTCCATAGACAGCAAGAAGGGGTTTATTCAGTACTTCATCAATTCAGAGGCCCTCAGGCCCGGTTCAAACTAAAAGAATACCGGAAACCCCACAGGGGGCTCCGGAAGGTTATAGGAGATATATAAATGATTGATTCATTACGGCCGGAATGCATCCGGATCGGCAGCAGCGCTGCCGGAAAGAATGAGCTTTTAAAAGAGATCAGCCAGCTGGCCTGTACATCAGCAGTGCTGAATAACATAGAGGCATCAGAGATTGAAGAGGCTCTGGTCAAACGGGAAGAACTCAGTTCCACCGGTCTGGGGTCGGGCGTCGCCATTCCTCATTGCTCCTTTGATTCCCTTGAGGATTTCACAGTTGGTCTGATCATCCTGAAGGACGGTATAGACTTTGATTCTCTGGACGGGGAAGATGCAAAACTGATCTTCTTTATCGTGGGGTCTTCTCAGAACAGGAACAAGCATATAAAGATCCTCTCGTCCATCTCCAAAATCATGAAAGACAAGGATCTTTATAACAAGCTTATAGGCGCATCCGATGCAGCAGAGGCCGCAGGCCTTCTGAAAAGAGAAGAGGTAGAGACCATTCAGGTGAAGCCTTTCGAGAAATGCCAGTTTACTCTCCATATTCAGGATGAAGAAATCTTTTCGGATGTTCTGGAAATCATGTCGGGTGAAGTGGAAGGGGATGTGTCTGTACTGGATTCATCCACAGCAGGTTCCTACCTTCACAAACTGCCCCTGTTCTCAACATTCTGGAATGACAGTGCCTCCAGCTTCAGCAAAGTCATCATTGCCGTTATAGACAAACGTCTGATGAACGATACCATCAGAAGAATCAACCTTATCCGCCCTGCCCGTCAGGGGGGAATTCTCATTTCTGTAAGCGACCTGCTTTACTTTGACGGTTCCATAGACTTCTAGGAGATATTGTTTTGAACGAAGCACTCACACACTCGGCTGCTCTGCAGCCCCTGCTCCTGGTGGGCATAATGGTCGCTCTCGGTTTCTATGCCGGCAAGAGCATGAAATATATAAAACTTCCCTCCATCATCGGCTTTATGCTGATCGGTGTGGTTCTGGGACCATCCCTGTTCAATCTGCTGAATGAAGAGTTTCAGCACAACCTGAGCTTTATTTCCGATGTGGCCCTCAGTTTTGTGGCCGTCAGTATCGGGATTGAACTCAGCTTCTCCAGCCTCAAGAAGCAGGGCAAAGGGATCATTCTGGTGATCTTCACCGAGTCATTCATGGCCTTCCTGATTGTTACGGGAGCCCTCTACCTTCTGACCCGGGATATCGCCCTCTCTCTGATTTTCGGAGCCATCGCACCGGCCTCCGCTCCGGCGGGAACTGTGGCGATTATTCAGGAATACAAAGCCAAGGGTCCCCTGACCAAGGCTCTTTTCTCAGTTGTCGGTTTTGACGACGGTCTGGGGATTATTATATTCGGATTTGCAGCGGCCATTGCCAAATCCTTTCTGGCGGCAGAAGCCGGTCAGGAGACCGGGAGTCTGATGATGCTCCTGGCAGGCCCCCTGAAAGAGGTAATCTTCAGTATTATTATCGGCCTGGCTATAGGATTTCTGTTCTGTCTGCTGGCCAGAAAGCTGAAATCGGCCCGGGATATATTCATTCTGATGTTTGCCACCATCCTGATCTCATCAGGAATAAGCAATATGCTTCATCTCTCCATCATTCTGACCAATATGGTTATGGGAATTTTCATCGTGAATACCCAGCCCTTCAGTCTGGTGGAGAAGATTCATAACGAACTGTCCGAGTTTATGCCCCTTCTGTTCGTCATGTTTTTTGTACTGGCAGGAGCCAACCTGCATGTTTCGGCCCTCCCCAGTCTTGGTCTTCTGGGGCTGGTCTATATTCTGGGACGTTCCAGCGGTCTTATGGGAGGAGCGGCTCTTGGTTCCACCCTGGGAAAACTGCCTGAAAACATAAGAAAGTATCTGGGAATGGGAATTCTCTCCCAGGCGGGTGTGGCCATTGGTCTGGCACTTATAGTTAAAAACGAGTTTGCCGCCTACGGTCCTCACGGGGCTTATATCGGCAACACAGTCATAACCACTGTAACAGCCACCTGTATTTTCTTTGAAATCATAGGCCCCATTCTTACAAAAATCGGTCTGGAAAAGGCTGGAGAAATCAGAACAGCCTGAACTTTTTCATAACAAACTCCCCTTTCTCAGCCCGTCTGTCAGGCGGGCTGAGCTTTTCCCGTACCTGACCCCGTACCTTCCCCTGACATGTCCTGACACGGCCATCGCTCTGTTACTGCCTTATCATCGACCTATTCTTATACGGCGAATCCTTATCTCCGGAGTTAAATCGTACAAATATGTATGGAATATTACATGTCTGACAAGCTGAAACCCCGTTTCCTTAGAGTTTGACTGAGTGGTCAGACAAATTTCAAAGTATATTTATACTTTTATTGACAAAGTGATCAGTTACAAAGACAATCAATTTAGTATGAAAAAATCTCAGAGCCTTCGGGTCTTTGTGAGGAAAACACAGGAACTGTTCAGTTTCTGTCAAAATTTAGGAGAAAGTAAAATGAAAAAGTTACAGACTGTTCTTCTGGCAGCCCTCATGCTGCTTATGTCCGGTATGCTTTTCGCATCTGGTGGTCAGGAAGCACCTGCTGCAGAAGATGGAATGGAAAAAGTAAAAGCCGGGTTTGTTTATATCGGACCTGCCGGAGACTTCGGCTGGACCTATGCCCACGATCAGGGACGCCTTTTCGCCGAAGCCGAACTGCCCTGGCTTGAAACAATCACTGTTGAATCAGTACCCGAGGGAGATGCTGTCCGTTTCATCGACAGAATGGTTCAGGAACAGAAATGTGATGTTATCTTTACAACCAGTTTCGGTTATATGGATGATACCGTAGCTGTTGCTGCCAAATATCCCGATGTCAAATTCTACCATGCCTCCGGATTTAAAAGAACTCCCAACATGGGAACCTATATGGGTGACATGTACCAGATCTACTATTTGAATGGACTGATTGCCGGTGCCATGACCAAAAGCAACAAGATCGGTTATGTGGCGGCCTTCCCCATTCCCGAGCTGTTCCGTCATATGAATGCTTTTGCCCTTGGTATCAAGGAAGTTAATCCTGAAGCCACTGTCAGTGTGAAATGGATCTATGCCTGGTACGGTCCCGATAAAGCCAGAGAAGCCTCTGAAGCCCTTATCGCCGAAGGCTGTGATGTTCTGGGATTCACCGAAGACACACCCACTGTTGTAGAAGTAGCTCAGGAGCATATGGACAAAGGCAATGAAGTCTACGCTCTGTCCCACTACAGCCCCATGCAGAGCTATGGTGAAGATGCCTGTGTAACCGGTCAGCTTACCGACTGGGGTGTTCTCTACAAACAGATGCTTATGGATTACAAAGCCAACCCCGAAGCTGATCTGACAAACTATGATCTGCTGTGGCTGATGAAAGAAAATGCTGTTGAACTGGGTGGAACCTGGGAAGATAAAATCAATCCCAAATATGTTGATACTCTGAAGGGCATCGCTGTTGATTCTGCCGATTTCGGAAGCATATCTGTATATGATCTTGTTATGAAACGCTACGAGCAGATGGACGCCGGTCGTGACGTATTTGATCCTTTTACAGGACCCATCTACGATCAGGCTGGAAATATGACTATTGCTGAAGGCGAAGTGGCATCTATCGGACACCTTTTTGCCGATATGATGTACCAGGTAGATAATTTCATTACTCCCCTGCCCCAGCAGTAAGTAAGAACTCTCCTATACCGGGAGACAGAAAGGGACGCCTCGGCGTCCCTTTTTCAATTTTCAGGCCCGAATAATCCATAGAGGTCTGACAAGACAAGGCTCAACAGGGTATGATGCCCCATACCCTCCACGGAGAAAAACTTTGAGTAGAATTGAAAAACTGGAAATGAAGGGGATCAGTAAATCCTTTGTCGGCGTCAAGGCCAACCAGAATGTTGATCTGACCATTGAAGCCGGGGATGTTCTCGGCCTTCTGGGTGAGAACGGTGCCGGAAAAACCACACTGATGAACATTCTCTACGGTCTCTATCTTCCTGATGAAGGTCATGTCCATATCAATGGACAGGAGATCCGCCTGAGAAACCCGAAAGACAGTATGCATGCCGGAATCGGTATGATCCACCAGCATTTTATGCTGGTCCAGAAACACACGGTTCTGGAAAACATTGCTCTGGGATTCGAGGGAGCCCCCTTCTTCTTCCCCCAGAAGTATATGAGAAAACAGATCAAAGAGTATTCAGAGCGTTTTGGTCTGGAAGTCGATCCCGATAAGAGAATCTGGGAGCTCTCCGCCGGCGAGCAGCAGCGTGTTGAAATACTGAAAGCTCTGTTTCGGAATGCAGACCTTCTCATTATGGATGAGCCCACATCAGTTCTGACTCCCCAGGAGGCGGATGATCTTTTTGAAATCCTGAGAAAGATGAGCAGCCAGGGCCATTCGGTTATCCTGATCAGCCATAAACTGGAAGAGATCATGGCCATCTGTAATTCTGTAATGGTTATGCGCAAAGGACAGGTGACCGGAAGCGCCCGTATCGAAGAGGTCACTCAGAAAGACCTTGCCAGAATGATGATCGGCAGAGAACTGTCCGGCTGTTATGACAAGGAAGAACAGGAATCGGGTGAAACCATACTTGAGATACAGAATCTGAAAGTAAACAGCGACCAGGACCTTCCCATCGTCAACGATCTGTCCTTCAAAGTAGCCCGGCATGAGATTCTGGGAGTAGCCGGTGTTTCCGGAAACGGTCAGAGAGAAATGGTTGAAGCCGTAACCGGTCTCAGAAGGGCTCTGAATGGCAAAGTCTTTCTTCAGGGTGAGGACATAACAAACCTCTCTGCCAGAAAGATTCACGACAGGGGGATAACCCATGTTCCCGAAGAGAGAATCAAGCATGGAACAGTCTCTACCCTTCAGCTGTTCGAGAACTCGGTTCTGAAACAGCATCATAAGAAACCATTCAGCGTCAGGAACCTGATGAACTACTCCCTGATCCGGACTCACGCAGACAAGCTGGTAAAATCCTATAATGTGGATGCCGCGTCTATCAGTACTCCGGTGAAGAACCTGTCCGGAGGAAATATACAGAAACTGATTCTGGGACGGGAAATCATTGCTCAGCCTGATGTTCTGATTGCCGCCCATCCCACATACGGACTGGACGTAGGGGCTGCTGAATATATCAGAAAGGAACTCATCGCCTGCCGAGACAGGGGCGGAGCAGTTCTTCTGGTATCAGAAGACCTTGAGGAACTCTTCCAGGTCTGCGACCGAATCGCCGTCATGTTTGAGGGACGGTTCATGGGTATCGTCAGCCCGGAAAACTGTAAAATTGAAGATATCGGAATGATGATGGCCGGAGCCATGCCCGAAGATGGAGGAGATGAATAATGCCGTTACAGACACTGCCCCGGGAGAAAACGACTCCCCGTTTTACAGTTCTGGTACTTCTGCTCTCGCTGCTGGCCGGACTCTGTGCCGTGGGAATCGTATTCCTCACATACGGAGTGAATCCGTTTTTTGCCATTTATGAAATTTTCAGGTCCTCCTTCGGAAGCGCCTTCGGTTTCAAGGAAACCCTGACCAAAGCGATTCCCCTGATTTTTATCGGAAGCGGTCTGGCACTAGCCTACAAAGCCAAGTTCTGGAATATCGGAGCCGAAAGCCAGCTCCTCTGGGGAGCCATATTCGCTACCTGGATCGGGTTGAACTGGGGTCCCCATCTGCCGGGACCTGTAATTATTCCCCTTATGTTTCTGGGAGGATTTATCGGCGGAGCTCTCTGGGGAATCATCCCGGCGGTTTTCAAGGTAAAATTCGGAATCAATGAGGTTATTTCTACTCTTATGCTCAATTATGTGGCCGCCGAGTTTGTTAAATACCTGGTTGTGGGTCCCTGGAAAGGGGCAACCAAATACGGTTATCCCTACACAGACGATCTTCCTGATCACGCGATTCTGAAGCTAATGGAGTATTCCCGTATATCCATACCCCTTCTGATTTTCTCAGTTCTAGTGGCTCTGACCCTCTGTTTTGTGGTGTACAGAACCCGTTTCGGCTACGAAGTCAGGGTCATCGGGGAAAACTCGGAAGCCGGTAAATACGCCGGGATCGATTTTTTCAAAACCACTGTTCTGATGATGGCCATTTCAGGGGGTGTTGCAGGCCTCGCCGGAGTGGGAGAACTGACAGCGATTCATAAACACCTCAGTTACCCTGAGACCATCAGTGCCGGTTACGGCTTCACAGCCATAATTGTGGCCTGGCTGGGACGCCTGAACCCCGGATTTGCCATCCTGTCAGGCCTCTTTTTTGCAGGAATTATTGTCGGCGGCGATGCCATACAGATGTCCATGGGACTGCCGGCCGCCACAGTAAATGTTTTTAACGGACTGATCCTGGTCTTTCTGATCATGGGAGATTTCCTCCTGAGTCACAGAATCGTCTATAAACGGAGAGCTAAATAATATGTTAGATGTAATTACATCCATTCTTGTACGGACCATAGTTGCAGGAACTCCTCTGCTTCTGGGAACACTGGGTGAGGTCGTAACCGAACGTGCCGGGATTCTGAACCTGGGTGTGGAAGGGATGATGTCCCTGGGAGCGGTAACGGGCTTTATCGTAACCTTTACAACCGGAAATCCCTGGCTGGGTATGATCGCGGCCATTCTGGCGGGAGCCCTTATTTCCATACTCCATGCCTTTGTAACCATATCCCTGAGAGCCAACCAGGTTGTTTCCGGACTGGCGTTGACCATGCTGGGACTGGGACTGAGCGGACTGTGGGGAAAGCCCTATATCGGCCGTCCTCTGCTGATCAAAATGACTCCCATTGCCATTCCCGGCTTATCAGAGATTCCGGTTATCGGAAAAGTCCTGTTTTTTCAGGATGCCTATTTTTACCTTTCAGTAATACTGGGACTAATTGTCTGGTTTGTACTGAAATATACAAAAGTCGGCATCACTGTCCGTTCTGTGGGAGAGAATCCCAAAGCGGCGGAAACTCTGGGTATCAATGTGACTCTGGTAAAATACAGCTGCGTTATGATCGGGGGAGCCTTTGCCGGGATGGCCGGCGCCCACCTTTCCACAGCCTACAGTAAATCCTGGATAGAAGGGATGACCTCCGGTAGAGGCTGGATAGTCATAGCCCTCACCATCTTTGCTTTATGGGAACCATCCAAAGCCTTTTTGGGAGCCTATATTTTCGGAGGAATCTTTGTCATTCAGTATGTTCTGCAGCCACTGGGAATATCGCCCAACCTGCTGGCCATGCTCCCCTATCTGACCACTCTGGCTGTTCTTCTCTTTTATGGTATGAGCAGCAAGGGTAAACGGAAAATGAGCGCCCCTGCCACACTGGGAGAACCCTATATACGGGGCAGCCGCTGATCCTCGGTCAGTGAAAACCTGTTATCAAACAATCCCCGCAAGCCGGCGGGGATTTTTTTTCAACTGTTCATATCAATCAAATCTCGTTATATTTAAGAAATGGGAATAGAGGCAAAACGTCTGGACAACAAGGGTTTTATCATCAGGTACACGGATATTCTCAATGGAAGCGATCTGATTTCTCATATGGAACAGGCCTATTCCAATCCGGATCTCCTCAGGGATTCTGATTTCGGGCTCAATGATTTTTCAAATGTCGTAAAACTGAATATCACAAGTGATCAAATTGCAGAAATTGCCCGTCTAAACCGGAAAATACACAGGGATCATGATTCCCGGTTCAGAATAGTGATCTATTCTCCGGCAGAACTGTTTTCCTTTATGTCAAAGCTCTGGAAAGACTATCTGGGGTCTGCCGGATCTTCGGTATTCCATACAAAGAGTCTGGATGAAGCCTCCTCCTGGCTCAGCAATGAACTGGGAAGGGACATTATCCTGGCCTGATACAGTTACGAAAGATCAGCCTGGCAGCAATCATTCTTCAGCATTCTTCTTTGAATTTGAAATACCTTCGTAAAACACTCATATTTATAATTATGAATAGACTCATAATTGTCATATTTCTTATCTGTTCCGGTATAAGCGTTTCAGGTGAATCTCTTTATATTCCCGAACTATTGGATGGAACTGATGCTGTTCTGAAGATTCAGGAAGGCAAACTGGAACTGGACGGATCTCAAAGCAGTACCCTGGGTTACAACGGAAATTATCTGGGACCGACTCTCCGCTTTTTTCAAGGCGACTGGGCCGATATTAAAGTTCAAAACTCCCTGAAAGAGGAAACGACACTTCACTGGCACGGTATGCATATCCCGGCGGAATTCGATGGAGGTCCTCATCAGGTCATTCCTGCCGGGGGGAACTGGAATCCACGCTTTCAGATCAGGCAGAATGCGGCCACCCTCTGGTACCATCCCCACCTTATGGGTAAAACAGCCGAGCAGGTCTATAAAGGCCTGGCTGGTATGATCATCATTGAAGATGATTTCTCAAAAAATCTGAACATCCCTTCTGATTACGGAGTCGATGATATTCCCCTCATACTCCAGGATAGACGAGTCGACAGCAGCGGACAGTTCCGTTACAGACCGGCCATGCCGGATATCATGCACGGCTACAGCGGGAATGTACTGCTGACAAATGGTCAGGTATATCCGGAAATAGAAACGGAGGGAGGGATTATCCGTTTCAGAATACTCAACGGTTCCAATTCCAGCCTTATGAGAATCCGCTTTGAAAGCGGAAAAACCTTCAGAGTAATCGCTTCGGACGGAGGCTTTCTTCCTGTTTCTGCTGATATGGATGAAATTATTCTGTCTCCCGGAGAACGTTTTGAACTCCTGGCTGACTTTTCGCAGAAAGGAAGCGACAGTCTGATCTGTGATGTACTGAATGTCGGCGGATTCAAGGCCCTTCAAATCGAATCATCAGGCAGGAAGAAAGGTTCTATGGAAGAGGTAAACACAAACAGGGATTTTATCATTCCCGGAGAAACAGACATAGGAGAGGAACGATACTTCAAAATGGAAACGGGAGGGATGAGAAACTTCACCATCAACAGCCGTACCATGGACATGAAGCGCATCGATTTTGAAGTTCCCGGAGGTCAGGCCGAAGTGTGGACCGTGGAAAATGTAAGCCGGGGAATGATGCAGATTCTCCACAGTTTTCATGTGCATGATGTTCAGTTCAGGATCATCGATATAGATGGAAACCCACCGCCGGATCATCTGGCAGGTCCTAAAGATACGGTGTTTATTCTGCCGGGAGAGACAGTCCGGTTCATCCTCAATTTTCAGGACTATAACGGCATATATATGTACCACTGCCATTTTCTGGAACATGAGGATAACGGTATGATGGGGCAGTTCGAGGTGATACAGGAGGCCGGCTGAAGACTATTCTCCCTTCATGCGGTAGCCGATCCCTCTGACGGTTTCAATAATGTTTCCCTTGTCTCCCAGCTTCTTGCGAATGCCCAGAACCTGAACATCCACTGAACGGGCGGTTACAGGGTAGTCCTCCCCTTTGACAGAATCTATAATCTGATTCCTGGAAAAGACCCAGCCGGGATTCTTCGCCAGAAACCGGAGTATGGCAAACTCTGTGGCAGACAGGTTCAAGGGCTCACCGGCCAGATGGATTTCATGGCGGGCCGTATCGATGACAATATCGTGAATGGAGATGATATTCGAATCATCTGTCTTTGTTTCCGATTGAGTACGCCGCAGGGCGGCTTTGACTCTGGCGATCAGGATGCGGGGACTGAAAGGTTTGGTGATATAATCATCCGCACCGGTCTCCAGCCCACTGACAACATCCTCATCTTCCGATTTGGCCGTCAGCATAATAATCGGAGTGTGAGCGGTGGCAGAATCTTTCCTGAGCTGGGTACAGACTTTAATCCCGTCCATCCCCGGCAGCATAAGATCCAGAATAATCAGATCAAATTCACCGCTTCTGGCCAGGGCAAGCCCCTCTTCCCCATCCCGGGCTTTCTCTACTTCATATCCGCTCATCTCTAGATTAAAAGAGATAAGTTCCCGGATATCCGCTTCATCTTCAACTATCAGCAGTTTTGCCATAATGTGTTCCTACAGATTCTCGTGTTCTCCGGTTTCTGCAAAGACGACCCATTCACAGATATTCCGGACATGATCTCCGACCCTTTCCAGGAAGCGGCTTATATACATAAGGGCGATGCCTCCTTCAATATTCTGGGGTTTTTCTATCATATATGTCAACAATTCCCTGACAATCTGCTTGTGAAGCTCATCCAGAGTATCGTCTTCAGCCGCAACCTTTATAGCTGCTTCGGCATCTTTTTCTACATAGGCTGTAATAGCTCTGGAGAGCATGCCGCACCCCAGTTCGGCCATACGGGGAATGTCCACCAGGGGCTTGATAAAGTCTTCACCCTGCATGGCTATGGTTCTTTTGGCCACATGGGCAGCATGATCGGCAATTCTCTCAATGTCGGTGATTATCTTTATGGCCGAAATCAGATGTCTGAGATCACCGGCCACAGGCTGTTCCCTGGCAATAATAAGGGCACACTTGTCACAGAGGTCTTTTTCCATCTGGTCAATGATGTCATCTTCATCAATAACCTGCTGAGCCAATTCCGCATCTTTAGCCTTCAGTGAATCAATGGCTTTGTTGATGGCTTCTTCCACACGAAGCCCCATCTTCATTATCTCTCTGCTCAGTTCAGCCAGGTCATCTTCATAATGCTGTCTTATCATGGTTTCCTATTCTCCTGTTCAGGATTTATATTTTCCTTTGGTTTAATTTCACTGCCGGAGCCGTAACACTGCTCCCGCATTTCTCCATTCAGATCCGTAAAAAAACAGTACTGAACAGTCACTCTGCTCAGATTCGTTTCCCGGTCATACCTGAAAGGATCAGCCGAACTTACCAGAAATATACTCTTCTGTTTTAGGACTTGCGGGATTAAAGAAAATCTCATCCGTGGGTCCGAACTCTTCAATCTTTCCATGCAGGAAGAATGCGGTTTTATCAGAGATACGTCCAGCCTGCTGCATGTTGTGAGTTACAATTACAATTGTATAACTCTTTTTCAGTTCATCAATCAGATCTTCAATGCGGGATGTGGAAATGGGGTCCAGAGCCGAAGTGGGCTCATCCATCAGAACAACATCAGGTTCCACAGCCAGTACACGGGCGATACAAAGTCTCTGCTGCTGACCGCCGGAAAGACCGAGAGCCGGTTTGTGAAGTCTGTCTTTCACCTCATCCCAGAGAGACGCCTGTTCCAGACTTCTCTCCACAATATCAGTGAGGATGGATTTGTTCTTCACACCGTGTGTTCTGGGTCCGTATGCAATATTATCATAGATGGACATGGGAAAGGGGTTGGGTTTCTGGAAAACCATTCCCACCTTCTTTCTCAGTTCAATCACATCCCACTGGGAATAGATATTCTTGTCATCATAATGAATATCTCCATCGATTTTAACGATATCGATCAGGTCATTCATTCTGTTCAGGGTTCTCAGGAATGTGGATTTACCACAGCCAGAAGGTCCGATCAGAGCGGTAACTTCCTTTTCCTTAATTCCGATATTGATATCATAGAGAGCCTGAAAGTCTCCGTAATGGAGATTCAGGTCATTAACGTTTATTTTGTTTTCTACAGCCATTTAAAACTCCTATAGTACCGGAATCCGTTCTGATGCTCCGGTTTTTCTGAACATCAGGCCCCAGGGCCTGAAGGGGACTACTTGCCCGTATTCTTACTCACACGCTTCATAACGAAGGTTGCGGACAGATTGGTCAGCAGGATGATAATGACCAGCACGGCTCCTGTTGCGAAGGTGCGGTCAAAGGACAATGCTTCTGAAAAGAGCATATACAGATGCAGCGAGAGAACTCTGGCGGATGAGGACGGTCCGGAAACCAGATCGTAATTTGAACCCAGAGTATAGATCAGCACGGCGGTTTCACCGACTGTTCTTCCCACAGCCAGAATGATTCCCGTCAGGATTCCCGGGGAAGCTGCCGGCAGAACGACTTTGACAATGGTCTGCAGTTTAGTGGCACCCAGAGCCAGGCTTCCCTCTCTGAAAGACTGGGGAACCGATTTAAGGGCTTCCTCGGATGTTCTGATAATGGTGGGCAGAACCATGAGAGTAACTGTCAGAGTACTGGAGATAAACCCGATACCCAGCCCCAGGATCTGGACAAAGAAGATAAATCCGAACAGGCCGAAAACAATGGAGGGAATTCCTGCCAATGTTTCTGTACCCATCCTCAGAATCCGCATCAGTCGGCCCTGTTTGGCATATTCCACCATAAAGATAGCCGCCATAACACCTACAGGTGTAGAAAACAGAACGGTGAAAAGAATCAGGAAGAAGGTGTTGATAATAATATAGGAAATACCTCCCCACTGTCCTGAACGGGCTGGTGCTTCCACTATAAAATGCCAGGTCAGGTTCCAGCCGGTTTCATGTCTTTTCACAGGGAGAATGGACAGGCCGTTCTTCTCAACATCACCGTAATGGCATAAAAGCATGGCCCCTTTTGTACTCTGCAGCTCTTCAAGGCACTGGCCGTCTGAGGTTCTTTCAATCAGAGTGACAGGATAATCAATGCCCCCGACGTCCTTCCAGTTTGCAACTTCACCCGAAGCCAGGCGCTCTGCATCTTCAGATGTAATTTCTCTGAGCATTCTGCCGTCTACAATCTCCATAACAGAGGGATGGACAGCCACAGAGGTTCTTCTGACCCCCAGAACCTTGACGGTTTTGGGAAGATTCTCTGCTTCCGAAGCCGGAAGAAAACCCAGAGCACCGGCAGTACTGCCGACCTGTTCAATCATATCCTGCCAGGAGTCCACTTCCTGAACATTCTTTTTATAGTCATCCAGATCGTCTGCTGTCAGGATAAAGTCCTTGACTGCGGCTGAAAAAGCGCCTGCCCCTTCATAAGCCAGAGGCACAACCCGCAGATTCTGCTGATTGTAGAATCCCCAGTTTTCGGGGCGGGTCTTGTTATACAGCTTTCTCAAGCCGGCTACAGGAATATCTTCGGATCTGGTTTTGTGATGTATGATAAAAACAACATCTTCCACATCCTCCCCAAAAGCATCCAGAGACAGCCGGGTCTCGGCATAGGGAGTCACATCGTAGGGGACATTATTATTGTAACGCAGCCCTTTTACCATAAGGTAACCCACAATCCAGGCTAAAATGGCGATGGTAAGTACTGCCAGAAACCAGATAAGCGATTTGGCGATCCGTTCCTGCAGGCGGATTTTCCTGGAATGGGGAGATGAAATGATTTTCTCTTCCGCCGGAAGATTTATTGAACCTGTGGAAGTCATCTACATCTCCTCCTTCACTGCTTTTTTCATCAGATACTGCACGACCATATTGATTCCCAGAATAAAGACAAACAGAACAATACCTGTAGTGAAAAGGCTGACTGCATGATCTCCGGTGGCGTACTTCATGTCTGTTGCGATGTTCATGGTCAGAGTTCTGGCCAGAGACAGTGGTCCTTTGGGCATGGTTACAGCATTTCCGGCAACCATAAGAACCGCCATGGTCTCACCGATGGCCCGTCCCATACCCAGGACAATACCGGCAAGAATACCCGACCGGGCGGAGGGGATCATGACTCTGTAAATGGTCATCCAGTGAGTTGCCCCCAGAGCCAGAGAGCCCTCTTTCAGTTCATGAGGAACGGCTCTCAGAGATACTTCTGTAATATTGATGATGGTGGGGAGTGTCATAATGGCCAGTACAATACTTGCCGTCAGCACCCCCAGACCTGTAGGACTGTTGAATAACTGTCTGATCAGGGGAGAGATGGCAATATAACCGAACAGCCCGTAAATGACAGAAGGGATACCGGCCAGCAGCTCAACAACAGATCTCAGAATATCTGCAAAACGGCCTTCCGCCATTTCCGCCATAAAGATTCCAACCGCCAGTCCGATGGGAACCGACAGAATCAGAGCCCCTACGGTAACCCAGACAGAACCCATGATAAAGGGGAGGATTCCGTACTGGGCAGGGTCCGCTGTGGGAGCCCATTTGCTGGAAAATAAAAATGTGAAAGGATTAACCTTTGCAAAAAGGGGTGCTCCCTCCAGGAAGATGAACACTGTGATAAATGCAACGCTGACGACTGATATTAAAGCGCTTAAAAGAAAAATCTTTTCAACAGTGACTTCCAGAACACTTTTTGAAGACTTCAAGACATCTTCTCCTTAAGTATTTAATTTATTAACATTCTCCACAGCAATTTCGTGTTTATGTTAGGGAAATGTTAGAAAACCGTTAAACTCATAACATGAGCTGGAACCGGGCAGAAGAGCCGATACAAATCAGTCCTGCTGCCGGTACATAAGAAAGGCTGCCTTTTGCAAGACAGCCTTTTCCAGTATTACTGATTCAGTTCAAAAACTAGTTCATGGGGATGAACTTTTCTTCTTCTACAATTTCCTGACCTTCGTCAGAAAGGATGTAGTTGATGAACGCTTCTTCCAGTGATCCGGCAGGAGCGGGACCTTTAGTAATCAGGATCAGGTCTCTCTGAATGGGGAAAGAACCGTTCAGTACGTTAGCAACAGTGGGTTCTACCATGCTTACAGTTACAGATTTGGTTCCGGCATCCTTACCGAGGTAACCGAATCCGCAGTAACCGATGGCATAGGGTGTAGATCCTACTTTGGCAACCATGTCTCCGTTGGAAGTTACGATAGCAGCAGTTTCTGTGAAAGATTTTTTCTGAGTTTTAACAGTGGCGTCGTTGAAACAGGATCTAGTTCCGGAAGCTTCATCTCTGTTGAAAACAACGATTTCAGCATCGGGTCCGCCAATCTGGCTCCAGTTTGTGATTTCACCAGCGTAGATGGCGATTACGTCTTCCAGCTTGATGTCATCCATGGGAACAGAACCTTTGTTTACTACAACCGCAACACCGTCTTTGGCAATAGCTGTGGCAAGAGCACCGGCTTCTACTTCTTCGGGTTTAAGAGATCTGGAAGCGGCACCGATAGAGTAGGTTCCTTCCAGGGGGCCTTTAACACCGGCAGATGAACCGGGTGCATCGTAAGAAATCTTTACACTGGGGTACATTTCAGCGAAAGCCTCGGCAGCAGCTCTGATAATAGGCTCAACAGTTGTAGAACCGCCAAAAGCATAGTTTCCTGAGAAAGAAGCTTCTCCGGAAGCAGAACCAGCATCCTGCTGACCAGCAGCAAAAGCAAATCCGGCTACGAACAGAATCATAAGAACAGCAATAATTTTCTTCATTTGTAACAACTCCTTGTCATTTTCAAATAACATGTTTTTCGTTTTGTTGAGCCCATCATCAGGCTTGAGTATTTAAAAACGATAAAGGAATTGTTAGAAAGCCGTTAAGTTTCTGAAATTATCTACAGCTTCAAGAGGCGTACAGTCAGGTCTGCAGAAATGAAAGAGTTAACCCGTATAAATTTAATTAGAAAAGAAACCGCTCCTCCCGAATTCCAAAAAGATCTTGATTTTATTGAAATGACAATGATGTATAAAAAATCAAGCTCGCCAGAGCCTGTATCATATGAGC
>JAQQAM010000255.1 GCA_028532905.1 Spirochaetales bacterium | reverse complement strand
GAGATGATTCCCAGCTGGCTCAGATTGCCGGTATTATCACCCGTTATGAATTTGTGGCCCTTCAGGAAGTCAAGGATACGGTGGTACTGGACAGATTGATGGATCTTCTGCCCGGCTGGAATTATATCTGTTCGGACCCCGTTGGTATCCCGGCGACTGACAGGTATGCCTTCCTGTACAAGGATTCTGAACTTACGGTTCTGGGATCGCCCTATATTTACGGGGATCCTGTGGATATGTTTCTTACCGAACCCTTTGTTGCCCATTTCCGGTCGGGAGACTTTGATTTTACGGCTGTGACAGTACAGCTGAATGACGGGGGAACCATTGCCGAGATTCAAATGGAAGCCGCCCTGCTGGATGATGTACTGGGCAATACAGACGGGGCAAACAGCTTCGAAAATGATGTAATCCTTATGGGAAGTTTCAATCTTCCTCCGGATGATTCCTTCTGGGAAATCGGTACGCACACGCCCCTGGTTTCTGCAGAAACAATGACAACCATTGACGATACGGGCAGTTCCGATAACATCTGGATCAATACAGTTGAGACCACAGAGGGGGATCAGTCCATATTTATCTATGCCTTTGATGATACTTTTACTGACGATGCTGCAGCCAGTCTGGCTGTTTCAGACCACAGGCCTGTGTCCACTTATATTGAAACGGGTTCAGATGATGACGGAGAGGGAGACTGGAACAGCGGGGCCTTCGATAAATCTTCCGGGCTGGAGCATGAGCTGGACGGGGATGTGAGGATTTCCAGTGTAACGGCAACCCCTACTGAAAGTGAATCGGTGAGCATAACAAATCACTCCTTCTGGAGTGTTGATCTGACACTCTGGACCCTGGGGGATATAAACAACCAGGAGCACTATAATATTCCCATAGATTCGTTTATCGGAGCTGGTGAGACCATTACCTATATCAATACTCAGCTGCCCTTTGTTATCAATGACACAGGGGAAACCATATACCTGAAGAACAACGGAATACTGAAAGACAGCTGGAGCAACTGAACTTTTATATAAAGAATCATTAATAACAGGCAGAAGAACAGTACACCCGGTAACCTGTCAGGGATTGGAGCGGCACCCGGTGGTCCGGACCGGAGGTTCGGACGGAACCCGCGCAAAGCCCGGCCTTCAGGGCAGAGTCCTGAAGGAGACAGCCTCCTGATCCAACCCCTGGAATAAATCAGCATCAGTTTCATAGCTCATATTCATTTTTTCTCTGAAACAGATGTTTTTTTATTGACGGTACCGCCCTATTCCCATTAACGTGAAGCTCCTATGAGCAGAAAACTGAAATTCTATAATCGCATCAACCAGCTGGACAAACTAGTTTCCCGCATTCATAAAGAGGTCTATCACAGATTTCCCTGGCAGACGGTTCTCGTCTGCTTTTCCATATATCTTTTTACCATTCTTCATTTTCACGAATATCTGAAGATCTCCTGTAACTACTTTGTTCTGCTCCCCCTTACAGCAGCGGCTGTGGCCTACGGTTTTCCGGGTGGAATCATAGCCGGTGTTCTCGCCCTCCCTATAAACCTGATCTTTTTTTATCAGTTGGGGCATCCTGAATATGCTCCTGAAAGTCATGTAATCGCCTTTATTTCGGGTATTCTCATGGGAACCATCCTCGGGTATCTGAGTGACTATTTCCGGAAACTGACCAATGAGATAGAGCGCAGGATTCAAGTGGAATCTGATTTAAGGGATGCCCTGTCGGACAAGGATGTGCTGCTCAGTGAAATAAATCACAGAGTCAGAAACAATCTGGGGATTATTAACAGCCTGATCCAGCTTCATGCCAACCGGATCAGCCGGGAGGATCAGAAAAAAGAGTTTGAAAAACTCAGAAAAAGGGTCCTGTCCATTTCCCAGGTTTACGAACAGCTGTATATGGAAAACCAGACACTCACTCTGGACATCCGCAATTACCTGGAGTCCCTAATTACCAACCTCATAGAGGCTGCCGGAGACTGCACCATAGATCTGAAAGTCACAAAACCCTCTCAGGAGGTGCTGCTGAACAGTGACAGAGTACTCCATCTGGGACTGATCGCTCAGGAAATAGTGATGAACAGCCTCAAGTATGCCTTTACACCTGCCTGTGAGGGAGAGCTGATTCTCAGAATGGAAATATCCGGTTCCAACCTGCTGGTGGAAATAAAGGATTCAGGCCCCGGATTTGATCAGGAACAGGTAGAAAGAGGCCTGGGCACCCGTCTGATAGATGCCCTATCCCACAGTTTGAATGCTGAACACAGCTGGGAGTGCGGGGAACACTGCAGTTTCAAAATCATCCTTCCTCTGGAAGATTAAATAAAAAATACAAGATCTTTCTTATGATCGTTTTTTTTCCATTGATAAATAATACATCCCTATGCTAAAGTAAAAACACACAAAAACGATCATTTACGATCATTCAAAGGTAAAGGAGGACGTGAATGTCCAACTTATTTGATGTTGCCGTCATCGGAGCCGGTGTGACAGGAGCCGCTATTGCCAGAAAGCTGTCGTCCTATAATCTGAAGACTGTTCTTCTGGAAAAGGAATGCGACGTGAGCTTCGGCGTATCCAAGGCCAATTCGGGGATTATCCACGGAGGCTTCCACCACGATTCCTCCATGCTGAAGTCCCGGCTGGAAGCCAGAGGAAACCTGATGTACGATCAGCTGAAAGAGGAACTCCACTTCCCCTTCAAACGCTGCGGTATTCTGGTTGCCGCCTTCAGTACCGACGAAATGAGAACCGTGGAAAAACTCTATAACAACGGTCTGGAAAATAAATCCATAGGCATAGAATTGTGCAACCATGAACGGATGCTGAACCTGGAGCCTAAACTCAATACCGATGTGACAGGCGGCCTGTTTGCCCCCGGCGGGGGAATTATTGAGCCCTACCGCTTTGTGTTCTCCCTGGTTGAATCCGCCCGAAAAAACGGAGTGGAACTTCTGACAGAATTCAAGGTAACAGGCAGCCGCAGTAATGATGAGTCCTATACCGTTGAATCGGCCGACGGCCGGCAGATCGAAGCCCGCTGGATAGTCAATGCAGCCGGATTGTACTGTGATGAGATTTCCCGCATTTTCGATGCTGAGGAATATGAGATCAAACCGCGCAAGGGTGAGGAGTTCCTGCTGGACCGCAATGCCTCGGCCCATACGGACAAGGTTATCTTTCCGGCCCCCAGCAAACACTCCAAGGGAATGCTTGTCATTCCCACCGCCGAAGGGACTACCATGGTCGGCCCCACTGCACAGATGGTGGATAACAAGGAGAGCAGCAGTACCTCCAAAGAGAACTTTCAGACCATTTTCGCCAGTGCCCGGAGGCTGATTCCCCAGGTGTCCGAACGGGATATCATTACCTCCTTTACGGGCTCCCGCCCCACTCTGGCAGGAGATGATTTTTATATTGAACCCTCAAAGCGGATTCCCCGTTTTATCCATGTAGCCGGTATACAGTCCCCCGGACTGACAGCCGCTCCGGCCATTGCCGAATATGTGAAGGATCTGCTGAAAACAGAAGGGCTGCAGCTGGCGGAAAAAGCGGATTACGACCCCTGTATTGAGAAGGTCCCCCGCTTCCGGAATCTGTCCAAAGAGGAGCTGGCGGAACTGGTTGAAGAAAATCCGGCCTACGGCGAGCTGGTCTGCCGCTGTGAAAATGTTACGGAAGCCGAAATTGTGGCGGCCATCCGGAAAGACCATATAACCCTGGACGGCATCAAGTTCTACACAAGAGCCATGATGGGCCGCTGCCAGGGCGGTTTCTGCACTCATAAAATTATGAAGATTATCTGCCGGGAAACCGGACTGTCCATGGACGAGATAACAAAAAGAGGCGGCGGCAGCTGGCTGGTTCATAAAGAAGTGGGAGATTATCCCCTCCGTTCCCGGAACTTAGACGGAGAAAGGCAACAGCCTTAAACAGGTAAAGTCAGCAGGAGAGATTATGAAAGAAATTACAAAGGATGTTGTTGTCATAGGCGGAGGTTCTGCAGGAATGGCCGCGGCGGGTGAAGTGGTGGGCAAAGGCCACTCGGTAGTTCTTCTGGAACGGGAAGAGATCCTGGGGGGAATCCTGAACCAGTGCATCCATAACGGATTCGGTCTTCACCGTTTCAAAGAGGAGTTGACCGGCCCCGAATATGCCGAACGCTACGCCCGGATAATTGAAGAATCCCAGGTGGAGTACTACACGGGAACCACCGTCAGTGAAATTGACTCCCGGGAGGATGGAAAGACTGTTTTCGCCTTTTCTTCGGAACACGGAATGCTCCGGATCAACTGCCGGGCGGTTGTGCTGGCCATGGGCTGCCGGGAACGGAACAGAGGGAACATCGGAACTCCCGGAACACGACCGGCCGGAGTGTATACAGCGGGGCTGGCCCAGAGACTGGTTAATATGGAAGGGCTTATGCCCGGTTCAAAATGTGTTATTGTGGGCTCGGGAGATATCGGACTGATTATGGCACGGCGCATGTCCTGGGCAGGTGCCGAGGTGAAGGGTGTTGTGGAAATCCAGCCCTACCCTGCCGGTCTGACACGGAATATCGTCCAGTGCCTGAACGACTTTGACATTCCCCTGCATCTGTCTCATGTGGTGAGTAAAATATATGGAAAAGACAGGGTGGAAGGAGTGGATATCACTCCTTTGAAGAACGGAATGGAGGTCACGGAAGAGACCTTTCATGTGGAGTGCGATACTCTCCTCCTCTCTGTGGGTCTGGTTCCCGAAAATGAAATAGCCCGAAATACAGGCATTAAAATCAACCCGGAAACAAACGGCCCCCTGGTGGACAGCAATCTGATGACCAGTGTGGAGGGCATCTTTGCCTGCGGTAATGTGCTCCATGTTCATGACCTTGTGGACTATGTAAGTGAGGAATCCCAGCGCTGTGGTGAGTTTGTGAGTACCTACCTGAAGGCGGGAGACCGGGAACAGCAGTATTCCATGGTTTCGGGAAGCAATCTGAAGTATGTCATTCCCAACCGCTTTTCATCGGGCCGGGATAATCATTTTTACATGAGAAGCCTCATAGTCCGGAATCATGCAGAGCTTGTGTTCTCTCTGGACGGAAACGAGGTGAAAAGGAAGAAGATCCGCCATATTCAGCCCTCAGAGATGATCAGTTTCACACTGAAGAAGGAAGAGCTGGCCGATTTTAACCTGGATGAACAAAGCCGGCTGGAAGTGAGCCTGATCGGGTAAATCCCTGACGGGTAAAGAACGGAGAAAAAAATGACAAAAGAAATGATTTGTATAAGCTGTCCCATCGGCTGTCATATTGAAGTGACCCGGAATCAGGATGAGATAACAGTCAGGGGCAACAAGTGCTCCCGGGGGGAAATATACGGAAAAGAGGAACTGCTGTCACCCAAACGTGTGGTCACCGCAACCTGCCCGGCCGATTCTATTCTGATGGCCCGGATTCCTGTGAAAACAACCCGGCCCATAGGAAAAGAGCTCATCAACAGCCTACTGGAAGATTTGTACAAAACCCGGGTACAGGCACCGGTTCAGTGCGGTGCCGTAATTATGGAGAATTACGCAGGTACCGGAGTGGATGTGGTGGTGACAAAGTCACTGTCTTCCTGAAGAAATAAAATAGTTGTTTCGAGCATTATTCTGGAAAACGAAACAGAACAGTGCTGAAAAAGGAACACCGCAGCTCTGATTTTTCTGTCAAAGTGATTGATACAGATAACCGTTTATCGCATAATTATACATATTTTATGCGATAATTCGTATTTTCAATCATATTAAAACAGGATATCGAAATGTTTAAAACAGGAAAAGAGCTGCGGGATGCCATACGGAATGGCCGCTTCACCGGCCCCACTGCCGGCCAGGCCAAAGGGTATGTACAGGCGAATCTGGCTGTATTGCCTAAAGACTGGGCCTATGATTTCCTCCTTTTCGCCCAGAGAAATCCCAAACCCTGCCCCCTGCTGGAAGTAGGAGAGACCGGGAGTCCCTTCACTCCGATTCTGGCCGAGGGCGCAGATATCCGTACCGATATACCCCGCTACTTTGTCTATGAGAAGGGTGTTAAAACGGCAGAGAAAACAGATATCAGCGGCTTGTGGTCAGAGGATTATGTCTACTTCCTTCTGGGATGCAGTTTTTCATTTGAACAGGCCCTTCTGGCCGAAGGCCTTGAGATCAGGCATATAACAGAAAACAGAAATGTACCCATGTATGTGACCAATATCATGTGCCGGGATGCCGGACGCTTTACAGCCACCCCTATGGTGGTGAGCATGCGCCCCTTTTCACCCGACCACGCGGAAAAAGCAGCAGAAATCACCCGGTACTATCCGGCGGTCCACGGCAGTCCCGTTCATATGGGAGATCCCGCGGCCATCGGCATCAAAGACATCAGTACACCGGATTTCGGGGATTCCGTGACCCTTAAGGAAGGGGAAGTGCCGGTCTTCTGGGCCTGCGGTGTAACACCTCAGATGGCGGCTGCAGTTGCCAGACCCCCTGTCATGATTACCCATGCCCCGGGGCATATGTTTGTAGGAGACCTGCATGACAGCGATTTCAGAATCTGATCTGCTGGCAGCAGGGGCCGCCTGGGCTGAGACGGTCATTCAGCAGGACCCGGGGAACAGAGGCCTTGAACAATGGGCGGTTCAGGGACCGATGCGCCAAGCCGTGGAGTCCCTTATAAAGGGCGATCACATCTATCTGGCCACAGGTTTTTTCATTCTCAGAGCCGGGCAGATTGAAACCGACGGACCTCCCGGCGCCATCGTTCTGGCGGATGCTCTCGTAAAATGCGGTAAGAAGGTCACCCTTATTTATGATGACCACTCGGATGCCATCATGCAGGCCGGACTGGCTTACGGGAACAGTAGAATACAGACCAGACCTCTCCCGGTGAGGGAAACTGTAGATCCCGAACATTTTCTGGAAGAAGATGTGACCCATCTTGTCGCTCTGGAACGCCCCGGCAAGGCCAGTGACGGAAAGTACTACAACTTCCGGGGACAGGATATCAGTGATTATCATTTTTCCCTGGATGAACTGTTCCGCCGCTGCCCCGGCGACGGTGTACAGACCATAGGTATCGGAGACGGGGGAAATGAACTGGGCATGGGGGTCATTGCCCACAGAGTCCGGGATTTTCACCAGCTGGACAGACCTTTTGATTCGGTTGTGGAAGCGGACTACTGCGTCTGTGCCGGAGTCAGCAACTGGGCCGGGTATGCCATGGCGGCCCTCCTCTCGGCTCTGTACGGTCAGAACGTAATGCTCCCTCCCCATACCCTGTGGTCTCTTCTGCAGAATATAGTTTCATCCGGTGCTGTTGACGGCGTCAGCGCGAAGGCGGAGTGTACCGTAGACGGTCTGGAAGCCTCCTGGGAAAAGGATCAGTACAGCAGGATGTACAACCTGGCGGCCCTCCTGACAAAAGAAGACAGAGACTGGCTGCCTGTCTCCTATCCCATCGGAGATTCCTGCCTCTGCTGGTCATTGGGAGACAGTATCTCAGAGCAGACGGTCAAAAGGGTCCTTGCACTTTATGCCGCTGTAAAAGACAGTCCTGTACAGGAAGGGATACGGGATCTTGTGCCGTCCTACAAGAGTCTGGCTGTTCATTTTGATCCTGCAGCTCCGGCTTTAGATGCGCTCCTTGAGGGGATTCAAAACATTGTGCTGGAGAAGATGATATCCTTCTGCTGTGAGGAGAATGATCCTGAGCTGGAAGGTAAAAATGTGGTTCTCCCGGTTCTTTACGATGGTGAGGATCTTCCCAGAGTAGCGGAGCTGAACAATCTTACAGTGGATGAGGTAATCCGGATTCACCGGGAGGGGCGTTATACGGTAGCCATGGTGGGATTCAAACCCCACTTCCCCTACCTGCTGGGACTGGATCCCCGTCTGGAGACAGGCAGACTGGAAAGTCCCCGGACCAGAATCCCTGCCGGAGCTGTGGCCATAGGCGGAGCGCAGACAGGAGTGTATCCCGAAGAGTCACCGGGGGGATGGAATCTCATTGGCATGACTGATCCCGAGCTGCTGAAAAAGATCCTTCCGGGAGACCTGATCACAATAGAAGAGGTGAAATCCTTATGATGAAAATAAACTGTGACATCGGAGAACGGGGAGCCGATCATCCCGTAGACCGGGCTTTGATGGAAAAAATCCAGATAGCCAATATTGCCTGCGGCGGACACGCGGGCACAGCCGCGTCAGTCAAAGCCTTCAGAGAGCTGGCAGTCCTGCACCATGTGGAAGTGGCCGCCCATCTCTCCTATCCCGATCCGGACAATTTCGGACGCTTCAGCATGGACATAGCTTTTGAGGACCTGCTGCGGTCTCTGGATGATCAGTATGCTCTTATGCCCGATGTGAAGATGATCAAATTTCACGGAGCCCTTTACAACGACTGTAATGCAGACCGTGCTTTGGCAGAGGCTCTGGGGCAGTGGCTTGCTGCACAGGATATGGAGAAAGTGATTACCCCCTTTGATTCCGAACTGGCTGCAGTCTGCCGGGAAAAGGGAATGACCATCGTCCCCGAAGCCTTTGCCGAACGCCGCTACACCCTGGTAAAGGGAACGGAACAGCTGGCACTTGTGAGCCGGACAAAAGAGTATGCCTCCATTCACAGTGTGGATGAAGCCATGATTCATGTCCGACGGATTCTGAAGGAAGCCCTTGTGGATGTTTTTACAGAAGTGGAAAACGGAGAGCCCCAGAAGCAGGAACGCCCCATTGAGGCACAGACCATCTGTATCCATTCGGATTCGGATATCGCTCTGGAACTGGCCGAAGCCCTGGGGGCATTCCTGGAAAGGGAGCCGGGTACGGAATGAAATACCGGATAACACGGCAGGGCATCTGCAAAGAGGTAAGCCTTCCCTGCTACGGCCGGCAGGACGTGGGCATCTCTCCCGGGGGAGCCATGGACAGCTTTGCCCTTGTCAGCGGCAACAGACTACTGGGGAATCCTGATGATGCTCCCGCTCTGGAAATCATCTATCCTCCGGAAATCGTAATTGAGGAAGAGGGCTGCTTTATCCTGACCGGCGGAGCCCTCAGGGATGTGATTCTCAAGGACAAGGATACTGATACAAAAGTAGAACATGCTGTTGTCTACCGGGCCGGGAAAGGCGCCCGGCTCAGTTTTGGTACAAGAGCCTACGGATTCAGGACCTATCTCTGTTTTATTCTGGCATCTGATGCAGCCTCGGGTATTGAAGGGATTCAAAGAGGGACTTTTAAAGACATAGCCCCCTGGACCGATCCGGAAGGACTGATCCGGGTGCTGGAAGGTCCGGAATATGAATACTTTGACAATGCGGCTGATTTCCTGAACCGGCCCTGGACGGTGAGCCGGGATATAAGTGATATGGGCATGCGTCTGGAGAATCAGGACATCCGCTTTTCCAGCACCATGGAAGGGAATATGATTTCTGAAGCCGTTGCGGACGGTACCATACAGATGACCCCCAAAGGCCCCATTATTCTGCTGAAGCACAGGCAGACTGTGGGAGGGTATCCCAGGATGCTGAATGTAATCAGTGCCGATGTGGACCTGCTGGCCCAGTACGGTCCCGGACAGATCCTCCGGTTTAAGAAGACAAGCCTTCCGGAAGCCCGGAAGATTCTGATACAGAAAAATAAAGATTTGGATAGATTGAGGAGAAAGTAATGAGCATCTACTACATTGACGGAGAGTTCATCGATGCGGACAAGGCGGTTCTGTCATTCAACGATATGGCTGTTCTCAGAGGGTACGGGATATTTGACTTTTTAAGGACCTATAACGGCCGTCCCTTTTACCTGGAAGAGCATCTGGAACGCTTCATCAATTCCGGCAGACATGTGGGACTGGAGGTGCAGCAGAGCCTCAGTGAACTCACAGAAATTGTCATGGAAACCCTGGCCCGCAATAACTTCAGAGAATCCAATATCAGAATCGTCCTCACAGGGGGCATCAGTCCCGACTCCATCACTCCCCAGGGCAACGGCAGGCTGGCTGTAATGGTCACAGAAAAGCTGGATCTTCCCGGCTGGTGGTATACGGACGGGGCCGCTGTGGTCAGTGCCGATGTGGAGCGCTATGTTCCCGAAGCCAAAAGCACCAACTATATGAATGCCGTTCTGACCCAGCAGAAAGCCAAGAAACAGGGGGCCATCGAATCCATTTATGTAGACCGGAACGGAAGGGTTCTGGAGGGAACAACCACCAATATTTTTCTCTTTATGGATGGAAAATGGATCACCCCGGGTCAGGATATTCTCCCGGGTATCACACGCTCTGTGATCATGGATCTGATGAAAGGGGAATATGAAGTTGACGTCAGAGACATCACACGGGAGGATATCCTCCGGGCAGAAGAGATTCTGATTACAGCCTCCAACAAAGAGGTTGTGCCTGTCCGTCAGTTTGATGACAAGATCATCGGAGACGGCACGGTAGGGCCGGAAACCCGGAAGGTCATGGAGATGTTTGCCGCCTTTACCGATGAGTACGGCAAAGGGATTGCTGGAAAAAAGGCCGTCTGAAATGGCTGTTATTCCTCCCCTCACCTATGCCGAAATCGACCTGAATGCCCTGGCTCATAATATGAGACAGTTCCGGAAGCTTGTGGGCAGCAGGGTACTCATTGCCCCGGCGGTGAAAGCCAATGCCTACGGTCACGGATTGGTTCCTGTTGCCGGAACACTGGTACAGAATGGCGCCTCCCGCCTCTGTGTGGCCCGGATTGAGGAAGGGGTGGCGTTAAGGGAGGGAGGGATAAGCGAACCCATCCTTGTCTTTGGAAATATATTTCCTGATTACTTTGAAACACTCTGCCGCTACGATCTGACCGCGTCTATCAGTACGACCGAACTGGCAGAAGCTTTTTCCATGTTCTGCAGCAGCTCCGGACGCAGCCTGAAGGTTCACCTGAAAATAGATACAGGCATGGGCCGCCTGGGGATGCAGGCTGATGGCCGGCTATCCGGAATACTTGATGAGATTGAGTCTGTTTCAAAACTCCCCGGACTGGAACTGGAGGGAATCTACTCCCACTTCGCCAGTGCGGACCATCTGGATAAATCCTATGCCCGCTGTCAGTTCGATCTGTTTAAAGCTGTTCTGGACGGTCTGGAGAAAAGGGGGATTCGTATTCCCATCAGACATATGGCCAACAGTGCCGCTCTGATTGAAATGCCTGAAGCCCATCTGGATATGGTCCGCCCCGGCATAGCGACCTACGGTCTTTATCCTTCTGCCGAAACAGACAGATCACTGATCCCTCTAAAGCCTGCCATGTCTCTTAAATCAAGGATCATCTATGTGAAGGATGTCCCGGCAGGAGGAAAAATCAGTTACGGCTCCACATATACTGTCAAAGAAGCCACCAGAATTGCCACTGTAGCCATCGGTTATGCCGACGGTTACAGCCGCCAGTTCTCCAACAGAGGGTTTATGCTGGTCAATGGAACTAAGGCTCCTGTTGTCGGAAGGGTCTGCATGGATCTGATTCTTCTGGATGTGGGACATCTGGCGGATGTGAATGAGGGGGACGAGGTTGTTATCTTTGGCCAGCAAAAGGATGAGTCCATTGAAGTGGATGAGCTGGCCCATATCCTGGGTACCATAAACTACGAAATAGTCTCCACCCTGGCCGACCGGGTCGTACGCCGATACAGGACATCCTAACTGAGAATGGAGAGAACAAAAGGAGCAGCCATAAGCAATGAAAAAATCAGCAGGATGGTGTATCCGGTCAGCTCCGCTGCAAATGAAAAACGGTGCAATGCCGCCTCATTCTCCTTCAGCCTCGTAAACAGTCCCTTTTTACCGAAGTACGCCAGATACCCTGCCAGACTCACAGGAATGGCCATGCCTACTGACATAAACAGAACAGCAACAATACCATGATGCAGCATATTCAGAGTCAGGGAAAACACAAGAATCATAATGGCACCGGGACAGGGGAAAATACCTGACAACAGGATAGAAAACAGCGAAGCCTTTCCGCTGCCCTGATCATGATGCCCCTTTCTATGGTGTCTAATCGAAGAGAGCAGCAGAATCATTGAGAACACAGCCAGGAATACAAAAGTCCACCCCTCCAGAAAAAGAGCTGCCGTATCCAGTTTCCTGGACAAAAGGGAACCCGTCGTATTTTTGAACAGAAGAATCAGGAATACCGCACTGCCTCCATGAAGGACAGACAGGGAAGCCGCCACCAGAAGAGGTTCAAACCATCGGGCCTTCCGGCTCAGAAAAATGGAGAAGACCACTGTTTTCCGGTGTCCCGGACCGGCGGCATGAAGCATGCCATACAGGAATGCCAGTGCATAAACCAGGGCCAGGACAGCTTTCCCCTCCCCTGATTCGGCGGCAATAAAGAGGTCTGCCATCCGGTCCCGGACAGTCATCTGCCAGTCAACAAGAAAACTGTAGGTGGGAGCCGGGCGGCTCATCCCGGGTTTCTCTTCTTCAGGACTCCCCAGAAAAGGATTTGCTGAAACCAGTTGTGCCGCCCCAAGAACAATCAGCATCACAAGCAGAACAATCCGGCGGCCTGATCTAGAAAACAATATGGATCTCCTCTGGATAAAATGTCTCAAGCCCCGGATGCCATGAATCATACACTGTCATATCCGTCATGGGAGCAAAGGGGTCATAATAAACGGGGTAGTCCCTGTTTTCCTCTATGGAAAAACCGGCCTGAATCTGAGCCGGATCAAGGTTTAAACGAACCGGATCATCTTCATCATATTCAACCAGACAGAAGAAGGAGAAATCGTAGACCGACACATACAGTTCTCTTTCATAAAAATCATCCAGAGGAATGTAAAAACTGTAGGTGACCACCCTGTCCTTGTACCAGGCATTGAAGTTTTCAATCCGTTCCGGAGTAAAACGCTCATCCCCGGCTCTGAAAAAAGTAAAATAGTTGAAATTCTCCAGATTACTGAAAGCAAACTGATAGATCTCCTTCAGCTCATTCTCATCAAAGATCCCATTTGAATCCAGATCAAAGCTGTAGATAACATCTGCACTGAAATATTTATCGAAATCCCATTCCAGCTCCACACCGGCAATCCGCTCCCCTTCCCAATGGACAACACAGCGGCTGTTCAGGCCCATATGAGGGTGGGCTGAGATATACTGGAGAGAGAGGAAAAATAAGGAAGTCAGGAAGGCTGTTTTTTTAAGCATACCCTACAAATACATTGGATGCTCTTTTTTTGCAAGCCTCGCCTATCTACATTCGCCTCAATGAATTTCCATTCATTTTCCCCGCCATTCTCATCACGGAAGCATTCCGGTTGTATTTTTCCACATCTTCCATCCTCACCCACTTCAGGTCTTTCGATTCGGCGCTGATCTTCAGGGTTTCATCAGAATCGGCTTCCATGAGAAAACGGAGATCAAAATGATAGTGGGCTTCTTCCCCCTTCCTTTCAGGGATCAGGTGGGCATCTATATCAAACAGATCCCGGAATACCAGATGGACCGATTCCAGTCCTGACTCTTCAGCAGCCTCTCTCAAAGCTGCCGTGTGCAGATCCTCACCCTCCTCTATATGTCCCCCCGGCTGGAGCCACATATCCAGTTTGGCATGATGCGTTAAAAGTGTTTTGCTTCTGTCACGGTTCACAATCCAGGCGGAGGCTGTGAAATGTCCGATTCTCTGAGCTCTGCTCAGGGATCCCTTCTGTTCTGCAAAGGCTCTGAACAGCTCTACTGATTCTGCCTCAAGGGGAAAATCTTTTTTATAGCGGATCAGTAAATCCTTAATCTCATCCATGCAGGCAGATTACAGGGAACAGTGGGAAACAACAAGACGGCACGGTCCGTCAGAAAAGCATACCGTAGTCTGTTTCAAGTTCACACAACAAACACATTTCTACAGTCTTTACACACAAGAGACTCAGCCAGTCTGCTTTAATAAACACCATCATATTACCCCGTAAAGGATCAGTTCTATTACGAATTTGATCATATTTAAAAAACGGGCAAGAGACTTGCTCATACAGGGAGAACACAATGGGACCCGGATTAGCTTTATTATCAATAGTAGGTGTCTACTGCGGAATGTTTTTACTCATGGGAGCCGGAACGTTTCTGGTTATCCGTTTCACTGAGAAATTTGCCGCCTAGAAGAACCTGTTTTCACAGAACGGCTGGAGACAGACAGGCTATAAGCCGGATAAAAGAATGATTCCCTGCTACCCCTGCCTGCTTCCAGCACCTTCAGTTCTCAAAGCCCGACACTGTTTCACACTAAAATATAAAACCATGAAAAGAGTGCATTCATAAAAATGTACAAAAGGTCAGCTGTTTTTTTATATATGAGATGTGTGATCGGAGATTTAATTAAACTGCATTATTTCAGAGGAAGTAAGGTGAAAAGCCTTCACGGACCCGCCACTGTAAGGGAGTAAAACCGGCTGCAGAACCACTGGTATGAAGAATACCGGGAAGGGCAGACCGGCAGACCCCGAGTCAGGAAACTCTGGTACTGCGTAATTTATTTCAGGCTTCGCGGAATAAGCCGGGAAATATGCACTGCCGATAGTCTATTTCAACTTATCTGTTCAATGCTGTTCCTGTCTTTTCTTCCAGCCTACAAGGAAGGAAAAATGAAAAAAAATCTTGGTAAACTGGCTCTTGTGTTAATGGTTCTTTTTGTCTCTGCCGGACTGATGTCCTGTGATGCATTCAAGGATGAAGAAAGTCTGTCTGTTTTGGGAACCTGGGGAAACGGAACCATGGAGATCACCTCTGATACCTATTCCGTAGATATGGGCGGTTCATGGGGAGAGTGGAACTACAGTGCTGATATTATCAGCTTTGACAACAGTTCATGGAATGCCGGTGAAGAGGGAGAAGGTTCCTACGGATACATGGTACTCAAATTCACATCTCACTCCGATGATGATACAGCTGCTGCAACTGTTGGAAAATACACCGTATTCCGCTGGAAAAATCTAACCACAGTAGATGGTGTTACTGCAATGGAAACAAGTGAAGGTTATGGTGATTACTACGACAACGCCGACGATGCCCTGGAAAACATAACTGCAGCCAATGGCTATTTTAACTTCTACTCTGCCACAGTTCTGGATGAATAGTGAATAAATCCAGGCGATTTATCGAAACAGTCCTGACAGCAGGGCTGTTTCTGTCTTTACTCAGCTGCGGCTCCGACGGGGGTCCCTCATCTCCCTATGTTCCCGTTCCGGATGATGAAGAAAAAACCTGGCAGGAATTACTGGCAGATGATCCCTCCTATCCTCCTAATGTCTATCTCACAGAATTTATAGAATGGTCTCCCGGCCTGGTAGGCTTATCCCGTCAAAACCCTGATTATTCCGATAGTGAAGGCCGGCCTCTGGCTGAACTGACCCTGGATGCCCTGGGCCCCCCCGAAGGTTCAGGCGCCGCAACCAGCGGAAACGGAAAAACCTGTCCTGTCGGTATAAACGGGTGGGCTGTATGGAAGTTCGACCCCGATTACGTCATTGTTGACGGACCGGGTAATGACTTTATCACCTTCACCAAGACCTTTGCCTGGGGCCGTGCGGCGGACAGCCTCTGTAATGAACTGGCCTTTGTAGAGGTCTCTGAGGACGGAACTACCTGGTATGAACTTGACCCTGCAAAAATAAGCTATGATACCAACCCCCAGCCCGAAACTGATAATGACAACTATGTATATGCCAATGTATCAGGACTCCACGGGAACGCCCCTACCTGGGCCAATTTCAGGACCGATGTCCAGGCCGAAGAACTCAGTGATGTAAATGGAACCATGAAATGGATCGATGTAGTCGGGGTCAGTGTAAGCCGCTATTTCAGCCCGGATGATGATTATCTGGGAGGGATTGCCTTCGATCTTGCCGACTTTATATCCAAAGACGACAGCAGCCCCTGGCCTGCCGGCGGAAAAATGCGCTACCTCAAGATTATTGACAGCAGCGACATCCTGGATGGTCAGGATTATGCGAAAGACTGGTGTCTGGGAGCCAATCTGATGTCCGCCATGGGGATCAATACAGAACCTTCCGGAGGAAGCTGAGTCATGAGACATCAATTTAAAAATATCAGAGCGGTCCTGACGCTCATTATACTTCTGACAGCTCCGTTCTTTCTTTTTGCGGAAGATATTATAATCATTGAAGAGAGCAGAACCGAAACCGACAGCAGCGCCGGACAGATCACAGAAATTGACAGGGAGCTGTGGGAGCGCAGGGGAGCCAGAACGGTAGCCGAAGCCATCGATCTGTCCCCGGGAGTCACCATTACCCGTTCGGGCACCACACTGGAGCCTGCCTCTGTTAGCATAAGGGGTTCCAACAGCAAACAGGTTCTGATTCTGGTGGATGGAGTGCCCCAGAACAACGGCAAAGGGGACCCTGTAAACCTGAACTCCTACTCCCTGACCAATATTGAACGGATTGAAGTGATCCGGGGCGGCAACTCCGCGGTCTATGGTGAAGGGGCCATGGGTGGAGTCATTAATATCATCACAAAGAGTGAACCTGCCTACGTCCCGGAAGGAGAAGTCTTTCTCTACGCCGGAGCCTTTCAAACCTGGAGGGGCGGTGGACGCCTGTTCGGTCCCCTAAGTTCCAGCGGATCTCTCAGAGGATCCATTGCCGGGGAAGGCCGGTATACGGGGGGCGAGTTTGACTATGCCGGCAGTGACGGGCAGACCACAAGAACCAACAGCAAAGGCTGGGCGGCCAACGGCCGGGGCGGTCTGGAGTGGAACCCTGGGAACTCTGACGACCATCTTCTGACTCTGGACGGAAGCCTTTATTACAGCGACCGGGGAGTTCCCGGCATTATGGAGTTTCTCACACCCGAAGCGGAACTTCAGGAATCCAGACAGGACGGAACCCTGGCCTATGCACTGACGGCCTATCCCTTGTTTCTCACCCATATGAAACTCAACACCTCTGTATCCGTTCTGATGCAGGGAAGCCGCTATGAAAATCCTGATGCCTCTGTTGAAGAGGAGCATAAAAATACAGGACTGAGCGGCCGGGGAGAACTTTCCGCACTGATTGAGACAGGAAGCTGGAAGTTTACTCCTGTTACGGGCATAAGTTTGGGGAGAGACAGCCTGGATTCAACAGGACTGCGCAGCAGTGACGGAACCAGCCTACCGGGTACAGCATACCAGAACTCTCTATCCCTCTACAGCCGCCTGGAATCCAGCTATAAGATTTTCAGCCTGACACCCGCCATGCGCTGGGATTTTCACCGGACAGAGTATACCGGCTGGGAAGAACAATCGGACAACAAGGGGACCTGGTCTCTCACAGCCGGAGTCAGTCCTCTGGAGAACCTGAACATAAAAGGAAATGTGGGGACAGCCTACCACAATCCCGGATTTGACGACCTGTTCTGGAGCAGCGGTTCTTTTGCCACTGGAAATCCCGACCTCCTCCCCGAGGAGAGCAGTAACTGGGATGTGGGCATCTATTTTGGACCGGCTGCAGGATTCACCCTGTCTTCTGTCTTTTACCAGAATTACACAAGGAACCTGATTCAGTGGCTCCCCTCCCCCGGCGGAACCTGGAGACCCATCAATATCGGCAGGGCCAGAATCCAGGGGCTGGAGAACAGTCTGACCTGGCTGATCCCCGTACAGGAGGGGTCCGGCGGTTTTGTTGAACTGGCGGGAACCTACACCTGGCTGCAGGCTCTGGAAGATGTTGAGGACTCTGTATTTCAGGGCAATCAGCTCCCTTACCGCCCGGCCCATACTGCCGATTTATCTTTAACCTACAGTATTAAACTGACAAGCCTGACGGTCTCCTCTTCCTATATGGGATACAGGTTCACCAACAGAGCCAATACTAAATACCTGGATGATGTACTGACCTTCGACGCTGTTTTCAAAACGGGTCTGAAAAACGGTCTTTATTTCAGTGCATCCCTGTTAAATATTGCCAATGCCCAGTATATAGACAAGCTGGGTTACCCCGTTCCCGGCCGGGAATGGACTATTGGCGGAGGATACAGATACTGATGAAACCTGTTTATTTAAAATGGATATTCCTGATGCCCCTGCTTGTTCTGACACTTTCCTGTCAGCCAGATATAAAAAGCGAATATCAGGAATTCTATGATAAGAATTACAGCTCTGTTCTCTTCATGCTGAGTGGCAGCGCCGAATGTCTGGATGCCTACAGTCCCGAGGATGAAAGGCTCTACAGGAATCTGCAGACAGTGGGGCATAACGGGAGCAGTGAAGCCTGGACAGCGGATCTGCTGGTGGATGACGGAAGTCTCTACGTGATCTGTTCCGGGCAGAATGTTATTGAAAGATATGATGCCCGCAGCCTGGATTACGAAGGTCAGATCTATCTGAAAAACGGTTTCAATCCACTGCTCATGGCAAAAGTCGGAAGCAGCGGACAGGCGGTGGTCAGCGGGTTTGCAACGGATGAAATGGTTATGGTGAATCTGAATGATCTTTCTGTGACAGGCAGCTTCAAGACGGTATACGAGGCTGTCACACTGCCGGGAGGCAGCCACAATGAGACACAGGTGACTCCCACCACAAAGAATGCCGCAGGAGATAATCACTCCAGGGCACCCACGGGTATAGCGGTTTCCGGAGATACCATTTACGTCAGCAATGTACGTTATGACCCGTCCATAAAACTGACAGACAGTGACGGGAATCTGGCCAAGCATAACGGCAGTGATGTCAGGGCTGCAGGAAACTTCAGAGAAGCCACCCTCTCCATATACACTGTTGATCCGTCGGGTCAGGATATTTCTCTTCAAAGAGAGATTAATCTGGATGCCCTCTATTCTGAGCTCCCCGGAAAGGGAGGTTATTTTCCCGGAAACGGCCTGAATCCCCAGTCTCTCTTTGTTCTGAACGGAAAGCTGCATATTGTCTGCACCGGAACAAACGGCGGTTCTGCCAGAACCTTCACCAGCAGTGAATACATTCCCGAGGGTTACAGTGTGGGCGATACTGTTCCCGGAACCGATCCTGATGACGGGCTCATCCTGGTGATGAATATCTCCGGAGCCAATGCATCAAATCCTGTACTGGAAAAAGCTGTAGACTGCGGCGGCTCCCCTGTGGGCTTCAGATCTTCAGTGGACAGCAGCCGGAACACAATCTATATGGCCGGTGTGGGGGGTGTTCAGTCCTACAATTACCTGAGCGAACAGTCGGTAAGGGGTTCATCCAATCCCATTCTGGCCGGCAGTAACCCCTCTATGGACTATTACTCTCATGTTCTGTTCCAGGATGACATACTCTATATTTCCAGTTATTCCGACAACAGACTCAACAGGATAGATGTGCTGAGTAACGGGACATACGGCTCTCCCCGCTCTCTGAGCTGCAGCGGCGGTCCGGGGGCATTGGCCTTCTATACACGTTAAGTGTTACAGGGATTCAGACAAGCCGGAAGGAGAATGTTTTTTTCAGTTTCATTCCGGCGTTCTCCCTGCTGAAGCGCCATCTTTTTCTGACCGTATCCAGGACAGCCTGATCCAGAATGTCATAGCCTGAACTCACCCGGATCTCAATGCTTTCGGGACGGCCTTTGCTGTCTACCGTAAAGTAGACTGAAACATCCCCTTCCCAGTTCATCTGTCTGGCTTTGGCAGGATATGAAGGAGCCGGAGTTCGTGCATCCGACAGACTCACAGCCTCCAGATCAGAATAACTGTCACCCATGGGAACGGATGCTTCTGCTCCTGCCACTCCCGCAGCAGCGTCTGCTCCCTGAGAGGACTCAGCTGACGGTACATTCCGGACTGTCTCCTCCGTTTCTACTGCGGCAACAGTCTCTACAGGAGCTTCAGTAAACTCCAAAGAGGGTTCTGCAACTACCTCGGACACAGGCTCTGTTATAGTGTTCTCTGTTAGCGTGTTCTCTGTCAGGGCGTTCTCGGCGACAACTTTCTCAGTCACAATGTTCTCCGGCTCTGGAGCTTCGGGTGTCTCCATGACCTGAGATTCGGCAGCAGCCGTTTCGCTGTTCTCTGCCGTCAAGAAACTGATCTGCACCGCCTGAAACTCGATAAAAGAATCCTCCCCCGGAACAGCTCTGAATTCATTCAGAGCCCACAGACCCGCAATATGCAGCAGCACAGAAAAGGTCAGAGCCTTAAAAAGAGGTTCTTTCAACAGAGAAACAGAAAACAATTATATCCTCACAAATCATCCGGAAATTGGATCTTCAGAATATCATATTTGTCCCCCTTAAGGGCAGAGAGGTTTCATTGTTTCAGGCTGTTTTTTTCTTCACATTCCCCTCTCAGATCAGGTTCCTGTTTTTTAAGTAGCCTTACAGGAAAATAAGACGTATAGTAAATCAGCAGACACTTTTAAAAACAAGGGGAGAATGCTGATGCTTAATCAACCGGAAATTACGGCAATGACCATGGAGAACCTGCGCACACTGGATAATTTCAACTGGATCATGGTGGTCTGTCTGGCCTTTGTCCTGTATGTCTATACCACAGCCATAGAACAGAAGAAATGGAATCAGATAGCCGCCGGACTGGCTCTCTACGGCGTTCACTGGTTAGTGGAAATTGTAAATGCCCTGATTCAGCATATCTGGGGACATGCCCTGTGGACCGCATCGGGAGGAACCAGTTTCCTGATCCTGGTGGGAGTGGGCATTGAAATAAGCTTTATGTTTTCCGTTGCCGGGCTGATCCTGTCCAAAATTCTTCCCGAAGATAAAAACATGAAAATTCTGGGGATCAACAACAGGATTCTTTTTGCCATACTCAATGCCTTTCTGGTTGCCCTGATTGAGATCCCTCTGGCGGCATCCCCCATCTTCCACTGGGTCTATCCCTGGTGGGGCATGATCACCGTCTGGCTGATTATTTACATACCCTTCTTTCTGGCCGCCTTTCTCTGCTATGACGCAAAGGCCAAAACCAATACTATTTTTCTGGGTAGCCTGTATGCCCTGAATCTGATAATGATGCTTATTTTCATCCCTCTGGGATGGATCTGAACAACCCGCCGCCGGCTATGGCGGCAGACTGATCGTTTTACATCTCAATACCGAAGAACTTCTTGACCAGAATTCCGATCAGGAAGGAGATGCCCGCAATGCCCAGTGAAATAAGTGCCATTTCGATAAAGCGTTTGCTGAACACATAGTCCTTGGCAAC
>JAQQAM010000254.1 GCA_028532905.1 Spirochaetales bacterium | reverse complement strand
GGAAGGCCGTATTTGTCATGGGCTTCCTTATAGCCCAGAAAACGATCATACCGGGAACGGACATTTTCATACTCCTGGGTTATAAAGCAGATTCTTTTATGGCCGAGTTTTATCAGATATTCAGTCGCCAGGAACCCTCCGGCTCTGTAGTCGGAGAGAACAATGCTGCTTTTCAGGTCATCAAACTCAATATGGACCTGTACGATGGGGAAACCGGCTTTTACCTGAGAGGCGAAAAGATCGTTGTTTTTTCCTGTCGAGGCAATGATCAGTCCGTCTACTCTCATCTGTTTCAGCATCTCGAAAGACTTTTTTTCAATTTCTGCATCGAAATCGGTGTTGTAGATCATAACGTTATAGCCGTTATTTTTGCAGTAATCATCAATGCCCCGGATGACCCGGCCCGTAAAAACTCCAGTGATAGCGCTTACGATAACACCGATTGTTTTTGTTTTGTCCGTCTTAAGACTGCGGGCAATCGGATTGGGTATGTAATCCAGTTCCTCAATGGCACCTTTGATTCTTTTTTTTGTTTCTGGCGACATATAGCTGAACCGTCCGTTCAGGTATTGGGATACTGTACTTTTTGATACCCCCGCATGTTCAGCGACATCAATGATTCTGATTTTTTTCATATGTATACTGTGCCCTTATTTTTTGATTCTGTAAAGGTAAAAAAAACTTGACAGTTTAGTAGTTGTGGATATAGACTGAGCTAATCCGATTTACTAAACCGATTTATATATTGAAGTTGTGGTGAATATCGTTTGTTTTAGTAGTAAACCGGTTTAGTAATTGTAGAAGGTGAAAATGTGAAAATTAAAGAAGTCCGAGTCATAGTAAGCAGCCCGGGTAGAAACTTTGTAACAGTTAAAATAATTACAGATACCGGTATTTACGGATTGGGTGACGGGACTGTCAACGGCCGTGAAATGGCTGTAGCTGCCTACCTTGAAGAGCATGTGGCTCCCTGTCTCATCGGTAGAAACGCACATGATATTGAAGATATCTGGCAGTATCTTTACAAGGGTGTCTACTGGAGAAAAGGTCCTATTACAATGGCCGCTATCGGGGCCGTGGATATGGCTTTGTGGGACATTAAAGGTAAAGCCGCCGGTCTGCCGGTGTATCAGCTTCTGGGTGGAAAAAGCAGAAAAGCTTTTACCCTTTACGGTCATGCCACCGGCAATACTGTTGAAGATACCCTGGAAAACATGGCGTTTCTGGTAAATCAGGGATTCAAGGCTGTCAGGCTTCAGTCTGCCATCCCCGGCCTGGATGGAACCTATGGCGTTCTGGGAGATAAAAAAAATTATTTTGAGCTACAGAGTGACAGACCCCTCCCCCCGGAGCTGCCATGGTCCACTTTGAAGTACTTCAACATGATAGAAGAACTCTTTGCCAAAGCCAGGGAACGTTTTGGAAACAATATTCATCTCTGCCATGATGTCCATAGCCGCCTGACTCCCATAGAAGCGGGTCGTCTGGGAAAATTGCTTGAACCATATAATCTGCTTTTCCTTGAAGATGCGGTTGCCGCTGAAAATCAGGAGAGTTACAGAATTGTACGGGACCACACAACAACTCCCCAGGCATTGGGTGAAATTTACAACACAATCTGGGACTGTAAAGATTTGATTCAGAATCAGTGGATTGATTACATCAGGATGGCAGCCACCCATGCAGGAGGAATTACTGCCATGAGACGTATTGCTGATTTCGCTTCAATGTATCATGTCCGGACAGCTCCTCATGGGGCTCCTGACCTGTCTCCCATCTGTCATGCAGCTCATGGCCATCTCAATATGTGGGCTCCCAATTTCGGAGTGCAGGAGTTTGTCGGATTCGGAACAAAACAGTCCAATGAAGTGTTCAAATATGATCTGAAACTCCAGGACGGAATGGTCTCTGTCGGAGATTCACCCGGTCTTGGCGTGGATTTTGATGAACAGGCAGCAAAGAAATATCCCTACAAACGTTCCTATCTGCCTGTCAGCAGACTGGAAGACGGGACTTTGTGGAGCTGGTAGAGCCCCTGGTTAAAGGAGCGGCCGGCGGAGTAATCAAAAGTAATGCCCGGATGGATCTCTTATCCGGAGCAGACAGGAGTAGAATATGAAAAAACAATTTGGGAAAACTGATCTGAAGACAAGTCCCATCGTATACGGGTGCATGGGCGGAGCCGGTGCTTTCGGAGCTCAGGAAGAGAAGGATTCCATTGAGGCCCTCAGAGGAGCCTATGAGGCAGGTCTGAACTTTTTTGATACTGCAGAAGCCTATGGTGACGGCTACTCAGAGCAGCTCCTTCATAAGGCTCTGGGAGATAAAAGACAGGATATTGTCATTTCATCCAAACCCAGAAAAGAAAATTTTGCTGAAACAGATCTGATTGCTTCCTGTGAGAGGAGTCTGAAGCATCTGCAGAGCGACTACATTGATATTTATCTGCTCCACTGGCCCAATCGGGATGTTCCTCTGGAAGACACAATTCAGACTCTGGAAACGTTGAAAAAGCAGGGGAAGATTCGATACTACGGAGTTTCAAACTTTGGAAAACTGGATCTTGCTGATGCCCTTTCCAGTGGAGATATTGTAGCTAATCAGCTTCCTTATCATCTGTTTCACAGAGCTATCGAATTTGATGTTCAGTCTCTCTGTGAAGAGAATAATGTTCCCATCATGTGCTACTCCTCTTTGATGCAGGGGCTTCTGGCAGGAAAGTACAGATCCCTTGACGAGTTTCCGGTAAACCGGGCAAGAACGACTCTTTTTGATCATAAAAAATGGGAAGAATGCGCCCACTCACGTCCCGGAGCAGAGGAAGCCGGACAAAAGGCTCTGGATGATATATGGGCCCTCGTGGATGAAACCGGGCTGTCCATGGAAGAACTGGCTGTGGGATGGCTTAAATCCCGAAAAGCTGTGGGCGGCGTTATTGTCGGAACAAGAAACGCTGAGCAGAGTAAAGCTCTCTCAAAGCTGATGGATGTCAATCTGGAGCAGGGAATCATCGATAAACTGACTGCAGCAACAGATGAGGTGAAGGCTCAGCTGGGCAGTGATATTGATATGTGGGGAAAAGGTAGAACCCGCTGATAATCTGGTAAAAAACTGCCACAGGCAGTTTGAAAAATATGGAGGTATTTTAGATGAAGAGCAAAGGATTTATTAAATCTGTTCTTTTGGTTGCTGTTCTTGCGATGGCAGTTCTGGCAAATGTGGGAGCGACCGGTCAGCAGGAGGCTGGCGGTGAGAAGCAGGAAACACTTTCTTTTATTACATGGAGGGGAGATGACTCGGCTGCTTATGATCTGATTATTGAAAACTTTGAGGCTGCTAATCCCAACATCAAGGTTAATGTTGAATATTTTAAGGGCGGTACAACCTATGATGGTATTGTAACGACCCGCGGTATGGGTGGAGAGCTGGATTTCTATGCTGCTCAGCCCGGTGGTCAGCTGGCTGCCTATGTACAGTCCAATTTTGCTCTGGATGTTACGGATCAGCCCTTTGTTGACAGGGTTCTTCCCGGAGCCAAAGCTGCAGCGACCTATGACGGTGTTACATACGGTGTATCCCAGGCGACCAGTACAATGTGTGTTTTCTATAATAAAGAAATCTTCGCTGAATACAATCTTGAGATTCCCACTACATGGGATGAGTTTATAGCTATCTGCGATACTCTTCAGTCCAATGGTGTAACTCCCCTTGTCGCGGGTCTGTCCCAGCACTATATTGCCCAGAATTTCTATAAAATGATGGCCGCCCACTGGAAACCCGAAGAGTCTCCCGACTACTGGCAGAACATCACATTAAAGAAGATGACTCTTGCTGATGAACCCATGCCCACAATCATGAGAGACATCGAATTCCTGTATGATCAGGGATATTATGTCAGCGGTGTGGAAGGTGTAGACAAACACGGTGCTGCAGCTCTGTTTGCACAGGGTAAAGTTGCCATGAATGTTGAAGGTGCCTGGAGAACCAATACTATCGCCAGCACTGAAGGGGCTCCTGAATTCGGTTTATTTGCTCTCCCCTACAAAGGCGACGCAGACAAAACTGTTCGGATTGTACACCCCAATCAGGCCCACCTGATTTTCCCCCAGTCCAAAAATATCGAGCCCTCTTTGAAGTTCTATGATCACCTGATGAACAAAGAATCACAGTCTATCTATGCCAATGTGGCCAATATGGTTCCCACTGTAAAAGATACACCAGTTGAATCTCCCGTTATCAAAATGGTTATGGACTTCCTGGCTTCGGGCGAAGGTGTTCTGGGTCCCAACCTGGCCAATACAAACAATGAAGTGCAGCAGACTCTGTACGAAACATTTACTAAGGTTGCCATCGGTCTGGATACGGATGATGTCATTGCTGAAATGCAGACCAAAATCGACGGTATTGAACGCTGATTCTGTACTGATCTGATTATTATCAGATCCGGAGCTACGGCTCCGGATTCTATATTTTTTTTGTGAGGGTTTTGCTATGACATTATCCACAAAGGCACTTTTGAAGAGAAATGCAGCATACTATTCGTTTCTCCTGCTGCCTCTGACTATTTATTTTGTTTTTTTTATTTTTCCCAATGCGAAAGCCCTTGTGTGGAGTTTCTTTAAATGGGATGGAATGGCTCCTGAAATGGAATTTGTCAGATTCCGCAACTATGTGGATCTGTTTACAAAAGACACACGTTTCTACATTGCATTGAAAAATACTTTTATCTATACATTTATTCTGATGATCGGATCAAACCTCATGGGTTTGATTATAGCCCTTCTGATACATAGACCCAGTCGACTGAACAATGTATTCAGAACAATATTTTATCTGCCCGGTGTTCTGGCTACCGTCGCCATCGGTTCCATGTGGACCCTGGGTATCTACAACCCCAATTTCGGAGTTCTGAATACGGCTCTGAGCGCTATAGGACTTGAATCCTTAACGACTGCCTGGCTGGCAGATCCCAAAACGGCCCTGGCCTGTGTGGCTCTGGTGCATGTATGGCAGAATCTCGGGTTCAGTATGATTCTTTATATTGCGGGTCTTCAGGAAATCCCGGAAGAGCTGTATGAGGCAACTGCCATAGAGGGGGCGAGCTCATGGCAGACCATCTGGCATGTCACCCTGCCCCTGTTGAGACGTGTGGCTGCCATGGTTATGGTCCTTGTTCTAATTTTCGGTATGAGATCTTTTGACCTGATCTTTATCATGACAGAAGGGGGATCGGCATTCGGTACAACTGAAGTTCTGACGACCCTTCTTTTCAGGCAGGGATTTACGTACAGGAAGGTCGGTTTTTCCAATGCCATCGCAGTGATTCTCCTTTGTGTTGTTGTTCTGACATCAGCCATACAAAGATGGTTTCTCCGTGAGGATAAAGGAGTTAAATCGTGAGTTATCTTAAAACAAAAAAAAGAAAACACTTCATCAAGTATTCAATTATGACTCTGGCTGCCATGGTTTTTATGTATCCCGTATGGCTTGTTTTTATCAATTCCCTCAAAGGTGATACAGAAATTTATACAAACCTTTTCGGTTTGCCCAATCAGTTTCAGTTCGGCAATTATGCAGACGCCTGGGTCAACGGCAAATTCGGAATGTACTATATGAACAGTATCGTAATCACCACGGCTTCAGTAGGGTTCATTCTGATTTTTTCACTGCTGACAGCATTTGCTCTGAGCCGTCAGGATCTTATCGGTAAAAAGTTCATCAACACTCTGCTGGTCATCGGTATTACAGTCCCTGTTCAGGTCAGCCTGATGCCTTTGTTTGTACAGATCAGGAATCTGGGTCTGTACAACACGATCTTCGGGGTTGTTCTGATTTTTATAGCTTTCAGAATTGCCTTTGCCACTTTTATTATGACCGGCTTTATTGAGGGAATCCCCCGGGAACTGGAAGAGGCCGCCATGATCGACGGGGCAACGCAGTATTCTCTGTTTACAAAGATCATTCTTCCTTTAAGTAAATCATCTATAACTGCAGTAGCCATTTTTAATATTGTTTTTGTATGGAACAACTTCTGGTTTCCGCTGATTTTTCTGAGTTCCCAGGCAAAGAAAACCCTGCCTGTCGGACTTCTGGCTTTCCAGGGTGAGGAAACTATGGCTTTTGGAAAGCTGTTTGCCGGAATTATGATTCTGACCCTCCCGGTTATAGTTGTTTATCTGCTGCTGCAAAAGCAGTTTGTACAGGGTGTTACTGCCGGGGCTGTAAAAGGCTGATGACCCGGGAAAGGGTCATGTGTATTCCAAGCTGAAAAAATGGATGAGAAGGATTTAAAATGAGTAATAAAAAAACAGTTCTTGTTATGGGTACCGGTTTCGCCGGACAGGGGCATGCCAAAGCTTTTCGGGAAGCAGGAGCTGAAATTGCCGGTATTGTAGGGAGAACTCCATCGGTTGTTGCCGAAGTCGCAGAAAAAATGAATATTCCTTATTACGGTACAGACTGGAAGGAGGCATTGAAAGCCTGTCAGCCTGATATTGTTTCCATCGCCACACCCGGTGGCGCTCATTTCGAAACGATTCTGGATGCACTGGAAGCCGGATGTCATGTCTACTGTGACAAACCTCTGGCCGAGAGCAGTGAACGATCTGAAGAACTATACAGGAAATCAGTTGAAAAAGGGGTGAAAACAGCCTTTGCCGCTTCCTATCGCTATATGCCTGAAGTGATTCACGCCAAAAGACTTGTGGCTCAGGGGGTTATAGGAGAACCCCGTGAAGTAGAGAGTATTTCTCATTTTAATCTGAACCCTGATATTCCCTTTGGCTGGTCTCACAGAATTGAACAGGGCGGCGGTCGCTTAAATAACAACTTCACCCATCTTCTATCCATCATAACCTACGTTCTTGGTGATACAGTTACAGCTGTCAGTGGTGAAGTCAGAAATGATATGAAGAAGGCTCCAGTTGTAAAAGGTGTTCATAACTTCCTGACAAGACGGGACTTCATTCCCGAGAATCTGGATGATCCGGATCTGGAATGGGGAGAAGTGAATGCCGAGTGGTCCTATACGGTAATGGCTAAAATCGAGAGTGACTATCCTGCTGCTCAACCGGTTTCTGTTCTATTCAAGCATGGCGGACTGGTCCCCCGTTTTACCGATGACCATATCGTATTCTACGGGAGTAAAGGGGCTCTCTTTGTCAAAGGGCACTATGGAGCCGGCCCTCTTTATCTATATAATGCAAAAGGAGAGTGGGAAGAACTTCCCCTTCCAGAGGATATAGCAGCTTCTCTGCCGGATATCGAGGATGATACCCAGAGGAATTGGACTCATTTGGCCAGCCTGTTCGTAAAGGATTTGAATGGTGAGTCTGTAGAACCTTATCAGACTTTTAAAGACGGTGCTCTTTATCAGAGAATTATTGATCTGATTAGGGAAAACCGCTCCTGGACGGAGTTAAGCTGATAGTTTTGGATTCAAACCGGATTATTCTGTTTACAAAACCATGGAAATCTCTTTCCCTGAGAGCTTTGGCTGATCTGGCATTGGATTTAGGTGTTGATGGTGTGGAGCTGCCGGTACGGGACGGCTTTCAGATAACACCTGAAAATGCGGCAGATACTCTGCCTGCGGCAAAGGATATTTTTTCTGAAAAAGGTTTGGCTGTAGCTGCTGTTTCAGCTGATCCTACGGATGAGATCATCCAATTGATGGGTGATGCTGAAATCCCGGTTCTCAGAGTTATGGTTCCGGTGAATATGGGTCAGGGATATTTTAAATCTGTACAGTCAGTAAAGGACAAAATTATAAGTCTGGGGGATGTACTGCGTGCGAATAAAGTCAGGATCGGAATCCAGAATCATCATAGTTATTTTATCGGTAGTGCTGTCGGGGTAATGGATCTGATTAGGGATTTGCCGGAAGATATTGCTGGTGCTGTACCCGATTTCGCCCATTGTCAACTCTCGGGAGAACCTGTGGATATGGCTCTGGATATTTTGAATAATCGTATTCTCTATATGAATCTGAAAAATGCTGTCAGGGAATTATGTCCTGTATCAGAGACACAGGACACTGTCTGGCAAATTCGATGGACAGAAGGACGGGAAGGATTCTGCTCCTGGAGTTCTGTTGTAACAGAACTGATAAAGGCTGAATGTCTGAAGGATATTTGCCTTCATGCAGAATATTCAGACGGGAAGAACCTTCTGGAAGGAGATGATGTGATCCCCCTGATTCGCAGAGATATAGCCTATGTCAAAGAACTACTGGAGAGATATGTATGATCATCATGATTATGGGTGTCAGCGGCTGCGGTAAATCCACTGTTGGAAAGGCGCTTGCCGACAGGCTCAACCTTTGTTATGAGGAAGCTGACAGTTTTCATCCCAAAGCCAATATTGATAAAATGAGTCAGGGTGAACCTTTAGATGATGCGGACCGAAAACCATGGCTGGACAGGATAAAAAAGAAAATTGACCAATACAGGGAGTCAGGAGGATCGGCTGTCTTTTCCTGTTCTGCTTTGAAGGAATCATACAGGCAGATCCTTTCCGGAGGGGAACCCGACTCTCTGGAGTGGGTATATCTGAAAGGGTCATATGATTTACTGACGGAGCGCATGGAAAACAGGGATAACCATTTTTTTAAAAAGGAAATGCTTCGGAGTCAGCTGGATACACTTGAAGTACCTGAATATGGTCTCCATCTGGATATAGCTGTTCCCTTTAATGAGAAAATTGATTATCTGGAACAGGTTTTGAGAGAGTCCTGACTCAATCGCATACAGACTTTGCTTGACGCCCTCTCTAATTTGACTTAAGTTGTATACACAATGAGCCAGGAAAAAAATCCTACAAAAAACGATGCCTATAATGCCATTCAGAAACAGATACAGGAGGGAGAGCTCGCTCCCGGTGACTGGCTGGTCGAGAGGGATCTGTGTGATCAATTCGGTTTGAGCCGTACACCGATGCGTGAAGTTCTCTGGCATCTTGAAAAAGATGGTCTCCTCATTCAGAGCCCCGGCAGGGGATTTCGGGTCAGAGAGCTGAATCTTCAGGAGATTATGGAGATTTTCCAGGCCAGAGAAGCTGTAGAGGGTATGGCTGCTTTTCTCGTGTCCCACCTTCATGACCAGGCATTTTTTGATGTCATTAGTGAACTGCGAAAGGAGCTTGAGTCCCTGAAGGATGATGAGCTGCAGGAAACAGGACCACAGATTGGGGCTCGGATGCACTCCCATATCATCAGCCATGCCAATAATAGTATTCTGAAAGGCTTTTATACAAAACTGAAAAATATGTATTCTTTGACGGTAAACATAACTCGCCGGTCCCGGGAAATTGAAATGGTTTCAAGGGATTCCCATCTGGCCATTATGAAAGCCATAGAAGACCGGAATGGTGAGCTGGCAGAGAAACTTATGAGAGAACACCTCAGAGAGACCTGCCGCGATATCACTAAAATCTTTTACCCCAATCTAATTTGAGATATTGTTTCTGCTTTATTCATTAATAACTCTGTATACCTGTCTATCTTGACATATCATAAAAGAAATTCATTGACTGATTTTTAAAATATGGTATACCGTTGGTATTAGAATTTGTTCCGGTGTTTCGATTTCATCCATTAATCTACTGTCCGGGATGAAGCCAGGGAGTCAATTATGAATATCAATGAAGTAAAAAAAGGGCGCCGTATTGTTGGTACCATGATCCGTTTCAGCCGGAATTCCGGAATCTGTCAGATTGCAAAAGCAGCTGGACTGGATTTTTTAATGTATGATATGGAACATGGTGATTACAGTCTGGAAACTTTTTCGGATGCAGCCAGACTGGCCAGATCCATAGATCTGGGAATACTGGTCAGAGTTCCTGAACTGTCAAAAGCCTGGGTCTCGAGAGTAATGGATCTGGGAGCTGACGGGGTTATGGTTCCTATGATCAGCAGCCGTGAGGAAGCAGAGAAACTGGTTGCATGGTCTCGCTATGTTCCTCTTGGCAAGAGGGGACTGAGTACCGTAGGACCACATACATCCATGGTTAGAAGCCCACAGGATGTAGAAGAGTTTATGGATCAGCAAAACAGGAATACCCTTGTTATAGCTCAAATAGAGACTTCTGAAGGTGTAAACGCTATTAATGAGATTGCCTCTGTTCCCGGACTGGATGTACTTCTTATCGGACCTAATGATCTCGCAGTATCTCTGGGAGTTCCTGGTGATTTGACTGGATCTGAAGTCGGGGATGCTATTGGTCAGGTTGCTGATGCAGCGGAAAAAAATGATAAAATTTTTGCCATGCATGCCGGTGGGGAGCTGATGGATCGCTGGATAACCGGAAATATGGGAATGGTAATGAGTAATATGGATATTCATATTTTATATGACGGGCTGAGGGACATTGCCCGTAAGTTTAAAAACTGACTGCCTGAGAAATCAACAACTAAAAAAATCATGTGCAGGTCCTGATATATATCAGGGCCTCTTTTTATTTATAATTTCATCTTTTTTTCGATCAGAAATAAATCTGAAAAAATCATTTGACTCATGCGTATTCCGGGTGTATTCTAAATGTATACCAAAGGAATACGTACAGGGTTGCTGATTGGATGACTAAAAAAGAAAAAGCTTTTGAAGACCTGAAGGACAGGATTGTCAGTGGTGAAATTGCACCCGGTTCGTGGCTTACAGAAAGAGAAATCAGCACGAAATATAATCTGTCCCGTACTCCTATCAGGGAGATTCTCTGGAACCTGGCGAATCTGAATATTGTAGAAGCCGTCGGGGACAGAGGATACAGGGTCGTAAAATACTCAATCAACGACATTATTGAAGTATTTAATGCCCGGAAAGCTATTGAGGGTGAGTGCGCCCGGCTGGCCTGCCTCAGTACAGATCAGGATTATTCGTCCCGAATTGAGGAGCTTCGAAAAGAGCTTATGAAGGCAAAGGATGATGAGGATCCGGTCAGGATGGTGGAAGTCGGTAGCAGTGTTCACCGCTTTATTCAGGAGAAGGCGAATAACAGATATTTAAGCGCCTTTAATACAAGGATCTATTCTCTTGTAGCCATTATACGGAATACCACAAAGTCCTATTTGGCTATTGAGAAGGAGTCCTGGATTGGTCACAGGGATATTCTGGATGCACTGGCGGAACGGGACAGCATGAAATGCGCCAGAACGATGAGAGCTCATCTTCAGTCCACCTGTGTCGCCTTTGTCAAATTAGGTTGCAACAATCTACTGGGTGTAGATGTTCAAGATATGATTTTTTTAGAAGGAGATGATTTATGAAAAGAGTAATAGCTCTGGTTTGTTTGGTTCTTTTAACAAGTTCCATGGTGTTTGCAGAAGGTCAGAAGGATGATACCTATCCCAGCAAAGACATTCAGTTTATCAGTGCCGGTAATGCCGGTGGTGGTGCAGATGCCCTGTCCCGTAAGATCTGTTCCATTGTGCAGAAAGATCTTGGTAAAGATTTTTACATTGTGAACAAAGGCGGTTCTTCCGATGCCAACGGTCCCAGTATGCTGATGAAAGCAAAACCCGACGGATATACAGTCGGTCAGCTTCTGTACGGTTCCTGTGTTACTGCAGTATGGGATGAAGTACTTCCCGGATACGACCTGAATGATCTTGAGATCTTCGGTATGGTTTCTGCAGAGGCAGACTCTTTTGTTGCTGGTACTCATAGTGGTATCACATCTTTTGAGGATCTGATTGAGAAGGCCAAGGCTGCTCCCAACACAATTACTGTTGCTGACCAGGGAGCCGGTTCCAGAACCTATATGATTGTCCGTCAGGTTGAAGAAATGTATGGTGTCAAGTTCAACAATGTTGCTTACAACGGTTCCGGTGCCATGCGTGAGGCTATTCTGAATAAGGAACTTGCTGTGGGTGTGAACAGCCTTGGTGACTTTTCTCCCATTATCGATTCCGGTGATGCTGTCGGTCTGGTTGAGTTCAGCCCTAAAACCAATGGTAAGTACACTTCTGTTCCTTCCTGTCCCGATCTGGGGATGCCTGCCAGCATGCAGAGCGGTTCTTTCTTTGCCCTGGCTGTTCCCAAAGGAACTCCTGAAAACATTGTCAACCTGCTTGCCGATTCTTTCAAAAAGGCTGTTGATGGTGATGAGTTTATCGACTATTGCAACAGCATTGGTGTAACGCCTGTATCTATGGATAGAGCGGAAGTCAATGTCTATATCAAAGATATTCAGGACAGAGCCTTTTCAGCTCTTCAGGAACTGAAAGAGAAAGGATTAATTTAATCCATTTGTGATAAACGGGTGATGGCTGTGGTGTAGGCTGTCACCCTTTTTTTAAGGAGTCATTTTAAAAATGAAAAACCCCTATTTAAATTCCAGTGTTCTGACACCCATAGGTATTATGGTAATACTCCTGGGCTATGTGGCAGAAACTTTCAGGATGGGAGGCCTTATATACCAGGGGCTTCCGACAGCATCCTTTTTTCCCTTTGTGATCTTTTTACTCGGTTTTCCCGTTGCCGTTTATCTGTTGGTGACAGGTCTTCTTGAAACAAAAAAGAATCTTCCGGTCCAGACAGACGGGGAGGGTTCTGGTTGTTCAGAGACTGAGTCAGAGGGATTCGGAATAAAACCGGCCCATAAGCCCGTTCTGATTACTCTGTTAACTTTTATTTTTATTATTCTGTTTAAATTCCTCGGTTATACATTAACCGCCCCCCTGTATCTGTTCCTCTTTCAGTTGATTTATGACGACAAACTGGAACATTTCCCCAGAAAAATAATTACCGCATTGATCATAAGTGTATTTGTTTATGTTCTGTACGTCGGTTTTTTTAATATCCTGTTTCCGGAGGTTTGGAAGTAATATGGAAAGTTTTATGCAAATTCTCCAGGGTTTTTCCATCCTGACAAACCCTATGTCCCTGATGTTTCTCAGTCTGGGATTTTTTATCGGAATTATTTTTGGAAGCCTTCCCGGGCTGACAGCTACACTGGCAATAGTTCTTCTTCTGCCCATGACCTACTCCATGCCTCTTTCTCAGGCACTGGTCATGTGTGCCGGTGTTTATATGGCCGGTACCTATTCCGGATGTATTTCTGCTATCACCATTAATATACCCGGTGCTCCCGCATCCATGATGACTAACCTGGAAGGGTATCCCATGATGCGCAGGGGAGAAGGGGCCAAAGCCATTGGTTCTGTAACCATCGGTTCTGCCATCGGGGGAACTATCGGCAGTATTCTTCTGATTCTGGTTGCTCCAGTCACTATGGAACTGGCTCTGAAAATCAGAACACCCGGTAAGGGGGCCCTTGTCTTCTTTGCACTGGTTGTTGTTTCTCTTCTCTCTGACAGTAAGGCTAAGGGGCTTATCTCTCTCGTCTTTGGTTGTATGCTCTCCACAATTGGTATGGATGTACTGAGCAGTGCCTCCCGTTTTACATTCCAGATTCCCAGCATGCTGCAGGGAATTGAGCTGACAACGATTATTATCGGAGCATTCGCCTTAAGTGAAATCCTGGCACAATCCACTGTCAACAATGCTGAATACAGGGAGCGGGTCAGAAAAGCCAATACCAAAAGATTTAAACGCAAAGATTTCTTCCCTTCTCTCAGCGAAATGAAAGAGATCGGTTTTGTTACATATGTGAAAAGTGCGTTGATTGGATATCTTATTGGAGTTCTGCCGGGAAGCGGCGCTTCAATGGCTGCCTTTGTTTCCTATGCGGAAGCCAAAAGAAGCTCAAAATACCCTGAAAAATATGGTAAGGGATTCAATGAAGGTATGGTAGCCGCAGAAACAGCCAATAATGCCGTTTGCGGTGGGGCTCTGATTCCCATGCTCTCTCTGGGTATTCCCGGGGACGGGGTAACAGCGGTTGTACTGGGTGTACTGATGATCTACGGCATTGTGCCAGGACCCACCCTGCTGACCCATCAGATGGGCGATATTGCTCCCATGTTTATAGCACTGTTTATTGCAGCCCTGGTTCTGCTTCCCCTGTCTCTGTTCCTCTTTGGCCCATTTTATCTGAAAATTGCGGCTATTCCCCGAATGCCTTTATACAGCGGTATCGGCCTGATTGCCATTCTGGGTGTTTATTCATCCACCCTGGATTTCTTTCAGATGGGTGTTGCCCTTGGAATCGGTGTCCTGATGTATTTTCTGGGACGTCAGAACTATCCGAAGGTCCCCTTTATTCTGGGCGTCATTCTGGGACCCCTGTTTGAGTTGTATCTACGGACGGCTCTGTCTCTGAGCAATGGGAATCCAATGATATTTCTCACAAGCCCGGACAGCCTGTTTTTTCTGCTTCTGACACTGTTTTTTGCGATTTTTCTTCCCAGAGTGAATAAAAAATCTCATGAGAAAGTTGTCCTCGAAGAGGAAGAACCTGTTTGTTGTAACGATTGACCAGCCGGATTCCGGTGATTTTAAAGGATATAAAATGAAAGAAGATTTTTATGGTGTACTGCCTCCTGTGGTGACACCATTTACCTCTGATGGTAAGAATATTGCGGAGGACAATCTCAGAAAAGTAATGCGTCATGTTGTCTCCAATGGTTGTACTGGAGTCTTTGTCGGCGGCAGCCAGGGAGAGTTTTTCTCCATGAGTTTTGATGAGAGGGTTCGAACTTACGAAATTGCTGCGGATGAAGCAGGAGGAAAGTACCCTGTAATAGCCGGAACGGCAGCCATCACTACTGATGAGACTGTGGCTCTTTCCAAAGCTGCGGCTAAGGCAGGTCTGTCTTCCGTCTCTGTTATCAATCCCTATTTTATTACTCTCAACGAGGATGAGCTTTTTGATCATTATAGAAGCCTGGCGGAAAGTGTGGATATACCCGTTTTTCTGTACAACAATCCCGGACGAACAGGGAGTGTGATTCCTGTGTCTGTTATTATCAGATTGTCGACCATCGAAAATATAGTGGGGATGAAAGACTCAAGCGGAGACCTGACCTATGTTAACAGCATTCTGGACAATACGGAAAATTTCTCTGTATTCTGCGGTAGAGATACCTGTATATACAATGAGCTGACTTCCGGTGCTGTCGGGGCTGTCGCTGCTACGGCAAATGTTGCCCCTGCTCTGGTTTCCAGCATCTACAATCTGGTGCAGGAAGGGGATCTGGAGGGGGCCAGAAAGGCTCAGGCACAGCTTGCGCCCTTAAGGGATGCTTTCAGCCTTGGAAGCTTCCCGGTTGTAGTAAAAGAAGCCCTTGAATTAATCGGTGTGAAAGCCGGTGCTGCAAGGCTCCCTATACAACCTATGACAGACAGCAATAGAGCCAAACTGAAAAGTATTCTGGAGACAATGGGTTTAACAGCCTGAAGCTGATTTTCTCCTTGATCAGTTTCTGGTCTATATGTATATAAAAAAGAGGCTGCCCCTTCGGAAGAACTCCGGAAAGGGCAGCCTCTTTCTTCTTAACTGGAAATTAAATTCTTCTTCCCGGCGGATAACAAATAAGGATGTCCATGTTTTGGTCCCCGGCGGCAGATATTGTATATGGTTCATCAGAACAGGGGAGAAAGACTTCACTGCTCCGTTTCAAAGCATATTCACTGCCTGAATGTCTGATGAGTCCGCTGCCCTCAAGCACCACTGCCGACGAAAATCCGATGGTATTGTCCAATTGCCAGGAACTGTCGGTCTGAATCCTCTCCATAGCAAAAAAATCACTGTCTTCACTGTTGATCAATGGAGTTCTTGTTGTTCCGGCAGCAATAGTCTCTGCAGGATGTTTGATTCTGGTCTTTTCCAGTATACCATCTTCGGTAAACCCGGAGTAATCAAAACAGTCGAACATTTTTTCATATCCTACTCCCTGATGGTAGGTCTCTTCCGGGTAGGTTTTACCGGGATGGGATATCTTTTCGACCCGGAAGGTTATATCTGTGGGTTCCTGTATTTCAGCTATCATACAGCCGGATCCGATCGCATGAGGCATACCGCTGGGGATAAAAAAAACATCACCCTTTTTCACCGGAATCCGGTGGAGGGATCTTTCCATGGATTCAATATCCTGGGACGCCACCATTTTTTCGAATCTTTCCCTGGTCATGCCGGGTTTGAAACCCATAAGAATATACGGTTCCACTCCGTTGATGGTGCGGCCGCCCATGACATACCAGGCTTCTGATTTACCATATTCTGAATTGAAAAGGAGTTTTGCCCGGGTTCTGTCGGGATGAGTCTGGATATTCAGTCTTTTATCAGAATCAATGATTTTTGTCAGAAATCCCTGGTTTTCTCCGAATCTGCGATAGTGTTTACCCCCAAGAACTCCTTCAGGATCTTTGGAAATATAATCTCTAAGAAACATCCCGCTATTTTCTTTATTAATAATCCGGCTCAATCCTGTTGAAGGGTCTGGAGCATATCGGGACTGAATAGAGGAGGCAATCCACTCTTCGGGCATCAGTCCGTCGGAAGCAGGCTCTATCCCCTGCCACTGATCAAGGAGTTTCCCTCCTGTGTATGTACGTTCCACACGCATGGGATGCATCAGCAGAACGCTGTGAGTTATATTGGTTTTCATTTTGTTATTCCTAATAATACCGGAGTCCGAACAGACTCCGGCGATAGATTTATATTATCAAAAGTTTTATAGAAACTGGGGAGTGATCAGCCTGGGCAAAAGCATGGCAATATCGGGAATGAGGCAAATCAGAACGAGAATCAGAAACATGGGAAAGAGAATGATCGCCACATCCTTCAGTACCTTTTTTACTTCCATTTCTCCGATGCGTGCTGCTATCAGAAGACACATACCGTAGGGGGGAGTTACCAGACCGAAGGCCAGAGAGACAACTCCTATGATTGAAAAATGGATAGGATGGATTCCTGCCTGTTGCGCAATGGGGTAGAGAACTCCTCCCATAATGATGATGGCAGGAATGGCATCAATAAACAGTCCTATGATCAGGAAGAGCAGTGCAATGAGGAGTGTGACTCCCATGGTCCCCACATTGGCAGAGGCAATAAGACTGACAAGGGCCTGTGGTACTTCATGATAAGCCAGCAGCCAGCTGAAGGCTGATGCTGTTCCCACGCAGAAAAGAGAAATCCCGGTCAGTCTGGCAGTTTCACTCAGTATGGTTCTCAGATTCTGGAGAGTGATGCTTTTATTGGCAAATCCCAGTGCCAGAGTATAAAGTACAGCAATGGCCGAAGCTTCTGTAGGTGTAAACCACCCGAAAGTAATTCCTCCCAGAATAATAAGAGGGGTCATGAGACCGGGTATGGCCACGAATAGGGCTTTGAAAAAATCCAGTACCGAAGATCTGTCATAGACGGGATAGTTATACTTTTTTGCATACACATAAACGGTAACCATCATGGACAGTCCCAGAAGTATCCCCGGGATAATTCCGGCCAGGAAGAGGGAACCAACCGATATGGACATGGTTCCTCCCCAGATCAGCATCAGAATACTGGGGGGGATAATTACTCCCATTACAGAAGAACAGGCTGTAATGGCAATGGAAAAACGTCTGTCATATCCCTGATTGACCATCTCGGGAATCAGCAGTTTTCCTATACCCGCAGCATCGGCTGTGGAGGAGCCGGAAACACCGGCAAAAAGCATGCTCACAAAGACATTCACATGTCCCAGTCCTCCAGGCATATGACCTACCGAGGTTTGTGACAATTTCATCAGTTTTCCGGTGACGCCGCTGGCATTCATCAGGCTGGCTGCCAGAAGAAAGAAGGGAACCGAAAGGAGAAGAAAGGAGTTGTAGGAGATATAAACCCTGTCAATCAGTGCAAACAGTGATACCGTATCGCTGAGCAGTATGACGGGAATGCAGGAAAGCCCCAGAGCAAAGGCTACGGGAACACGGGCGAATACAAGAAAGAGAAACACACCGAAAAGTATTAATGCTATATGAATGGATGCCACTGTTACGCCCTCATCTTTTTTATTTGTGATACTACAGATTCCAGGATGAAAATCAGAGCCAGGAGACCGAATACGGGGATGGCACTTCCTACCCAGAACATGGATATCTGAGCAATATCAGAGATATCCCAGAACATGCCCATAGCGTATTTGTAGCCTCTGTAGCTAAATATTGCGGCAAACACAAAAACACCCAGAGCAATAAGAAGTTCCCAAATGCCAGCTCCTATTTTGGAGTCCGGTTCCTGGACAAGGCTAACGGTGAAATGGGTATTCTCTCTGACTCCGATCGCAGCGCCCAGAAAGATCATCCAGATCAGAACAAATCGTGCTATTTCTTCGGTCCACAGCATATGAGGCATAAACGGGATAAGGCGGGCCAGAATCTGCAGTGTTACCAGAACCAGCAGCACTGCCAGAAGTGTGGTCTGCAGATGAACCAGACTTTTATAGAGAGTGTGAATCACTCTTTTTGGTCGGGAGGCTCCTGCCTCCAGTTGTATATCAGACATAATTTTCCTTGAACATAAAAGGCCCTGATGGAATCAGGGCCTTTTGTTTGAAACAGATGATTATTTTATTTTCTGGATTCCTGCGTAAAGGTCGGTAAATCCGGCTTCCTCTACATACTCCAGAAGAGCGGGAGTTGCTCTTTTAACAAACTCTTCCTTATCGGCATCAGAGAACTCGTGGAAGCTGGCAAGACCTTCGGCTATCAGTTTTTCTCTGACTACAGTGGACTGATCCAGTTCCAGCTGAGAACCGTAGGCTCCCGCTTCTTTCCCGGCTTTCAGAATAGCTGCCTGCACAGTGGGAGAAAACTTTTTAAAGGTTTTTTCAGACATGAACAAAGGACGAACCGTCAGAGAGTGTTCATTGCTTGTATAGTGGGGGGCTACTTCGAAGAATCTCATCTGGTCATAGCTCACAACTTCATTCTCAAGACCCTGGATTACACCGGTCTGAATGGCGCTGTACACCTCATCATAGGCTATTACGGAAGGCTGAGCGCCAACAGCGTCGAATACTTTGGCCCAGATGGGGGCTCCCTGTACTCTCAGTTTGAATCCCTGAAGTTCATCCATATTACTGATAGGATAGTTGGATATAATGCTGCGGCTGGCACCGCCGGCATAGCCGATCATCCGTATATTTGCCTTTTTAACAACATCATCACCAATGGACTGAAACAAATCACTGTCAAGAACTCTGTTTCTGTGTTCTACATCTTTGAACAGAAGGGGCATATCTACAATGGCAATGCTGGGGACTCTCTGTGCGATATTGGCAGGAGCCAGAATGGCAAGGTCTACAGACTCTCCCTGGCTCATAAAGCGGAAGTAGTCTGTTTCAATTCCCAGAGATTTGTTCAGGGCATATTTAACTTCAATGGTTACTTCGTCCTGATATTCATTTACCAGTTCTTCGAATTTGTAATAGGACTGGGTAAAGGGATGATTCTCATCAAACATGGACGCAGCTGTAATTTTTACAGTCTTTTTTTCTCCGCTTCCGGCTGTTGTATCTTTCTGCCCCTCTGCGAAAACAGCGGTGCTGACAAAGAATACAGATGCGCTCAGCATCATGATCATAAAAGATTTTCCAAGATTTCTCATTCTGAATGTCATTTACATTCCTCCTTGATATTAAGGGATCTCCGGATTTAACACCGGCTGATCCACAGAACAACGAAAGGATATATCAGGATTTTCCTAAGAATTGTGCCATAATATGATCCTTTGTTTCGTAATTAGAAACTACATTTCGTTGAATGAAAATTATTGTATGTTCACTAAATCGGATCTGTCAACAAAAAAATCGTATATCTGAACGGAATTTTTAAATACGGATTTACGTTTCAAATGTAGAAACAAGAACGCTTTGCAGGAGAAGGGACGTTTATTTATGTGAAATGGATGATCAGGGGGGAAGAGTCCTCCCCCCAAGGTTGTTACTCTGAGGAGAGTCGGAACATATAAGGTTGATTGTGGCCGGATTCGGGAATGTATCCCATGGTCATGGATATCTGCAATCCTGTTTCTTTAAGCTTTTTCAGGATCTCACCCTCGAGAGTCTCTCTATTGATAATACTCACCGGACAGGATACAGAAATGGCTGCCACACACTGGGAATGAAGATTCAGAATGGGAACAGAAATACACTGGAGTCCCAGTGCATGCTCCTGAAGGTCCAGAGCATAGCCCTTCAGTCTCACCTCTTCCAGTTCTTTCAGATAATCCGTCTTGTCTTTAATTGTAAATTCGGTCAGTGGTCTTATTTCCACAGCAGAAATAATTCTGTCTCTGTCGCCTCTTTCCAGATGAGCCAGCAGAATCTTACCCGCAGCGGTGGAGTAGAAATCCGTCCGGTGACCGATATAGGAAGAACACTGCAGGGCTCCCGGCTGATGATTCACATCCACCTTGTCCACATAGACTATCTCTGTTTGATCCAGAACCAGCATATGGGCTGTTTCACTGAGCTGCTCACTCAGTTTTGCCAGATGATAATGACCCCTCTCCCGGACATCGAGCCTCTGTAGATAGGACTGTCCTACTCTGACAAGAGCGAGGCCTATATCATACTTCCTTGATTCCTCATCCTTCTGCAGATACCCGAACTCACAGAGAGTTTTCATATGGTGGTGCAGTGATGATTTATTGATTCTCAGAGTTTCTGCTATATCCTTGATGCTCAGAGCTCTGTTGGCATTCTGTATCGTTTCGATTATGGCAACCGCTTTTCCGATTGTATTCAGTTTCTCTTTTTTATCTTTCATATATATTTCATATTACGAAACACTGTTTCCGTCAAGGAAAAAAAGTACCTCAAATCATCAGAATTCGGTTGACAGATCAGAAAAAAGGAATTTATCATCGAGAAATAAAGAAACGATGTTTCGAATAATGAAACTAAGGATGATTATAATGAATCATGAATCTATATGCAAAACAGCTCTTATGATCCTGGAGCCGGCTATCAAGAAGCTGCTGGCAGAAAAAGCCAAGCGGGAAGATATGCATATAGTCATTATGAATCCTCTCCTTCATCCCTGGGACTGTTCCTTTGAAGAAGCCATTCTTCTGGAACACTCCACTACTGATAAATCGAACTGGCAGATTCCTTTTGATGAATTTGCCCTTGCCAAGGCAAAGCAGGCCTGGCGGGACGGCAGGAGCAACAAGGAGAAACATCTTATGGCTCCTGCAACCCTTCAGGACGGAGATATCGCCTTTTACGGTTCTTTTGAGCATAACGGTGTTATTGTGGCTGCCAGCGGTGTGGAACCCTGGTATGACGTGATGGTAAGCGGCTGGATTGCCGTGGCCATACAGCAGTTTGCCCAGGCTGAATATGAACAGTTTAAATCTGAAAATCCCATGAAGCCCTATATTGATTGATTCTAAGTTAATTATCCCTCATGAGAGGGCTGATTATATATGCGTTTTGGCCTTCGGGTCCAAATATTTAAAAATTACCACTGCCGGAAAAAAGGCTCTGGTAAGGTATAAGGAGTTTTCTATGAAAAAAATTGCTGCGATACTTATCGTACTGGCTCTGTTCGGTGGAATGATCTCTGCTGAAGGTCAGCAGGACAAAGGTAGTTCTTTCCCCAATAAGGACATTACTCTGATTGTTCCCTGGTCTGCCGGAGGCGGAACAGACACTATTGCCCGTGCCCTTGTTAAAAATGCTCCCGAGCATATCGGAGTCAATGTAAATGTTGTGAACAAAACCGGCGGACAGGGTGTTGTCGGTATGGGTGCTGCCATGGCTGCCCGTCCTGACGGATACACAGTCGGTATGATCACTTTCGGTCTCAGTACATACAACCTGATGGGTCTGTCTGATATGACTTACAGAGATTTTGAACTGCTTCAGCTCCTGAATCAGAGTGCTGCTGTTCTGTATGTAAACGCTGACTCTCAGTGGGACTCTCTTAAGGATCTTGTAGAGTACGCCAAAGCCAATCCCGGACAGGTTTCTCTGGGACACACTGGAGCCGGTGGCGACAAACACCTTTCTGCTGCCTCTCTGGCGACAGAGCTGGGAATTGAGTTCAACTATGTACCCTTCGATGGTGCCGCTCCCGCCCGTTCTGCTGTTCTCGGCGGACACGTGGATGTAGCTGTAGCCGGAATTGCCGAAATCAAACAGCTTTATGAAGCAGGTGAAGTCAAGGTTCTTTCTGTTAACAATGTTGTAGAAGAAGCCGGATTTCCCGATATCCCCACTGTTGTAGAAGCCGGTTACGATATCTCCGCTCCTGTACTGGACTGGAGAGGACTGGCTCTTCCCAAGGGTGTGGATCCCGAAGTTGTCGCCATTTTGGAAGAGGGTTTCAAAAAGATGTTCGACGATCCTGAGTTCAGAGCTTTCTGTGATGAAGTCGGTCTCAATCTGGTTTACAAGAATTCTGCCGGATACGAGGAGTTCCTCTCCAATATGGAAAAGGTTCTTGAGCCCACTCTTGAAAGTGTAGGACTGCTGAAATAAGCATTCTATTGACCGTCCGGTTCCGGCTGAATCCGGAAGACGGTACATGATTTTCAGAACCCGGCTCCAGGGCCGGGTTCATTCTGCAGACCAAATCTGCAGATTTGTTAGGAGTTTTATTTATGAACAGTAAACGGATCGATATATCCGTAGGAGCTGCTCTTTCTGTTTTCAGCACGGCAGTTTTTCTCTATGCCAACCAGTACAAGGGAAAAGGTGTCAGTGAGTACGGACCCAACGTTTTCCCGCAGGCTATGGCTATTCTTCTTTTTATTACTTCCATACTGCTTATGGTGAATGCAGTCAGAGGGAACTCTCAGACTGATCTTGAGGGAATTCACCTTACCGGACTGATCAGATCAGGTATCACTGTCGGTATTTCCATAATTTATCTAATTCTTATGCAGTTTCTGGGATTTTTCCTGTCAACTGTGATTTTTCTCTATGTAATGATGACCTATCTCGGACAGAAGGGGCAGCTGAAAAGAATTATCAGCACTCTTGCCGTGTCCGTCGTTATATATGCCATTTTCAATAACTTCCTGAAGATTCCCATGCCCGAGGGACTCTTTCAGAGACTTTTTTAACTTAGGAGAACTCAGTGGAAAGCTTTATGCACCTAATGACGGCCTTTGAGTCGATACTGACGAATCCGATCAGTCTTATTTTTGTTACTATCGGGGTTACAGCCGGAATTATTCTGGGATCTCTTCCCGGTCTGACAGCCACCATGGGCTGTGCCCTGCTGATCCCCTTTACCTTCAGCCTTCCTCCTATTCAGGGGCTTGTGATGCTGATGGGTATTTTTTCGGGAGGAATCTACGGAGGTTCCATTTCAGGTATCCTTATCCGGACTCCCGGTACACCGGCAGCGGCTGCTACCCTGCTGGACGGACATCCCCTCTCCCAGAAGGGAGAGGCAGGCAAGGCCATCGGTATTGCCACCATCGCTTCCTTTGTGGGAGGAACAGTGGGAGCGCTGATCATGTCCTTCCTCTCTCCCCAGATTGCCAAGTTCGGTCTGAGATTCGGTCCTCCCGAGTTCTTTGCCCTGGCCATCTTCGGACTCTCCATGATTGTTTCAATTTCAGGAAAATCCATCCTCAAAGGATTCATCTCTGCCATCTTCGGACTCCTCATTGCCACCATTGGTTTTGATCCTCTGTCCGGGGTTCCCCGGTTTCATTTCGGTAATCCCAATCTTCTGGGGGGAGTCGAGTTTATTCCGGCTCTGATCGGTCTGTTCGGGTTTGCACAGGTTTTCCGTAATGTGGAAAAGATGGAGATTATTCCCCATGTGAAATCCAAGGTGGGTAAGATCCTTCCCGGCAGAAAAGAGACTCTCAAGCTTTTGCCGACAATGGTGAAATCCGGAGCTATGGGAACCTTTATCGGTTCTGTCCCGGGACTGGGATGTGATGTGGCGGCATTTGTTGCCTACGGTGAAGCTAAAAGAACTTCAAAAACACCTGAAGAATTCGGTAAGGGCTCCCTTGTGGGGATCGCAGCCCCTGAAGCGGCCAACAACGGCGGTACCGGGGGAGCCATGATCCCCATGCTGACTCTCGGAATTCCCGGTGATGCGGTCACTGCTGTTCTGCTGGGTGCTCTGACCATTCACGGTCTGCAGCCCGGACCCCTTCTGTTCAGAGACCATATCGACATTGTTTTCCCCATATTTGCAGGAATGATCCTCTGTCAGCTGGCTCTTCTGGTGATTGGTCTGAGCGGAGCAAAACTTTTTGCCAAACTGATCAATATTGACAGAAAGATTCTCACGCCGGTTATTTTTCTGCTGTGTATTATGGGTTCTTATGCCATGAGATTCAGCTTCTTTGATGTGGGACTGGCTCTTATTGTCGGTATCATTGCCTATTTTATGGAATACGGCGGATTCACTGTTTCCCCCATCCTTCTGGCTCTGATCCTCGGACCTATGGCGGAGCAGAATATGAGACGCTCACTGATGCTCTCCCATGGTGATCCCCTGATTTTTGTAACCAGACCCATTGCCGCCGTCTTCCTGGTTCTGACTGTGTTTATTACGATTACCAGTTACAGGAAAATGAAGCAGCTCAATGCTAAAGAAAAGGCTCTCATGGCCGAGGCTGATGCAGATGAGAGTCTGTCTGAATAATGTGTAAATAAAAGAGAAAGGATAATAATATGATGAATTTTGAGTGGAATCTGCCCACGAAACTGAACTATGCAGAAGGCAACCTTGAGAAAGTGGGGGAGCTGAGTAAACAGTACGGAAAAAAGGCTTTCGTTGTTTCCTATGGAAATCCCGGAGCCGGAGTCTGGGTTGTTGAAAAAGCAATTAAGTCTCTGGAAGATGCCGGAGTTCCTTATTACCTTTACGATGCTATTGAACCCAATCCCAGGGTGACAACCATCGATGCGGGGGTCCAGAAATTCAAGGAAGAAGGTTGTGACTTTCTGATTGGCGTTGGCGGGGGTAGTGTCATCGATGCCGGTAAGTATATTTCTGCAACAGCTCACAGCGGCGGCTCCTGCTGGGACTATGTCATTCTGAAAGAGCGGAAAGAGAAAGTTTATACCGGTGCCTATCCTATCATAGCCGTACCCACTGTTGCGGCTTCCGGTTCTGAGGCCAATGCCGGTGGTGTCATAACCAACTGGGAGACAAATGAGAAGAGCTTCTGCCGTTCGGAATACCGTATTCCCCAGGTTGCCATTATCGATCCTCAGGTGTTTGCCTCTCTGCCCAGGCATATCACTATCGACAGTTCCATCGATATCTTCTCACATCTGATTGAACACTACCTTTCATCCGCTGCGGAGTCTGAAGTGGCCGACAGAATGACCGAAGGGATGATTCTGACTGTTAAGGAGATGCTGGACAGGGTTCTGGCCAATCCGGAAGATCTGGAAGCCAGAGGACAGCTTTCGCTGTGTTCCATTCTGGGGTGGTCGGGACTGCAGGCTCTGGGACGAACCGGTTCCATACCCATCCATTTTATTGAGCATCAGATGAGCGGACACTTTGATATCAGCCATGGAAAGGGTATCGCCGTCGTGATCCCCCCCTACCTGGCGTATTTTGCCGACGCCCGTCCCGACCGCTGGGCCAAACTTGCCAGACGCTGTTTCGATGTTGTTGAAGCTGATGACAATAAGGCCGCGGCAATGTTGGCTCCCCGTGTGACCGAATGGTTCAAGTCCGTTGACAGCTACCATACCCTAACAAGTGTGGGAATCGGGGGCGATCACAATGATATGCTGGCTGATGATATTATCCGCATGTACGGAACTCTGGAAGGGAACAAGGTTCCCGGTGCCCGTCCTATGTCCCGGGAAGATATCATGAATGTTCTCAATGCGGCGGTTTAATAGTATTATTATATATATAAAGTGGCAGATGACTATCCTTTGACATAATTGTGACGTCTGTCAGTTTGTTTTCCTCCCCTCTGTATACGGCGTTGCCGGAGCAGAGGGGATTTTTTTATCTTGCTTATATCATTATATAGAAACGATATAATTGAATAATATGTGTCAGATGGAATGATGCCAAAATTAATGTTTATCATTCATGCCAATATAAAAGTGCTATTCCTGTACGGATTCTGAAAACCGGGTAGATAATAAACTCAGATACAAAAATCGGAGGTTATTTCTATGACAAACGCTTCAAGTGCAAAGTCAACCAAAGCCGGCATTCAGAAGTTCGGCCGTTTCATGAGCGGTATGATTATGCCCAATATCGGTGCATTTATCGCATGGGGGTTTATTACCCTTCTTTTCATCCCCACCGGATGGCTCCCCAATGAAACTCTTGTCAAAATGGTAGGTCCCATGATTACCTACATGCTTCCCCTGCTCATAGCCTATACGGGCGGTAAGATGGTCTGGGGTGTACGCGGCGGAGTCGTCGGCGTTATTGCTGCAATGGGTGTTATCGTTGGTACGGAAGTCCCCATGTTTATCGGAGCCATGATTATGGGTCCCTTCGGCGGATGGGTCATCAAGAAATCAGATAAGCTGGTTGAGGGAAAGGTTCCTGTCGGATTTGAAATGCTGGTGGACAACTTTTCTGCAGGAATCCTGGGTATGCTCCTGGCTATGTTCGGCTTCTACCTTATGCAGCCCATCATCACAGCCATTATCTCTGTACTGCAGGTTGGAGTGGATTTCCTGATTAACGCCAAACTGCTTCCTCTTGTTTCGATATTCATCGAACCCGGTAAAGTCCTCTTTCTTAACAATGCCATAAATCACGGTATACTGAGCCCTCTCGGAATACAGCAGGTTCAGGAATCCGGCCGGTCCATACTTTTTCTTCTTGAGACCAACCCCGGACCCGGTCTGGGAATCCTTCTGGCCTACTGGCTCTTTTCCAAGGGAAATATTAAAGCATCCGCTCCCAGTGCCATTATTATCCACTTTTTCGGCGGAATCCATGAGATCTATTTCCCCTACATCCTGATGAAACCCATCCTGATTCTTGCTGCCATCGGCGGCGGAGCAGCGGGAGTCCTGACCAACCTGATCTTCAGTACCGGTGCTGTAGCCACTCCTTCTCCCGGTTCCATCTTTGCTCTGATGGCCGTAACAGCCAAAGGGTCCCATCTGGGTGTCCTTCTTGCGGTTATAGTATCCACTGCTGTCTCTTTCATCATAAGCATGCCCTTCGTACGGAACTTTGGAACTGACGAGGAAGACAATGCCCTCGAAAATGCCCAGGATCAGATGAAATCCATGAAAGCAGAAAGCAAGGGCCAGGGAAAAATAACCAATATCCTTTTTGCTTGTGATGCAGGTATGGGTTCCAGCGCCATGGGTGCCAATAAACTGACCAAACTCCTGAAGGCGGAAAATCTGGATGTGAAAGTAGAGCACTGCTCTGTTGATGATATCCCCGCTTCCGCCCAGGTCGTTATCTGTCACAGAGACCTGATGGAAAGAGTGAAAATGTCCGGTACAAAGGCACACTGTGTCTCTGTAACAAACCTTGTCAATGCTCCTGAATACAAAGATATTGTACAGCTTGTTCTGGAGAGTCATAAATAATTAAAGAATCAGGACCGGGGGCAGTCTGACGGATGTTCCCGTCCTGATCACCGGCTTATTAAGCCAAGGAGAGTTTCATGGGTTTTAATGACTATATTTTAGAGAAAAAAGCTGTTATCAGCGGTCTGGAAGTCAGTGACTGGAAACAGGCCATTATTCAGGGAGGAAAGGTCCTGACCGATCATGGCGCCTGTACCGAAGAATACCTTGAAACAATCGTCCGCAAATGTGAAGACAACGGACCCTATATTGTTATTGCTCCGGGGATTGCCATGCCCCACGCCCGTCCCGAAGAAGGAGCCCTGGCTCTGGGTTACGGCATAGTTACTTTGAAAACACCGGTGGTCTTTGAAGACCCCGATAACGATCCTATATCGCTGTTGATCTATATGGCGGCACCCAGTGTAAAGGAACACAACGAGTCGGCGGTCAGCCAGATAGCCGACCTCTGTGATGAAGAGGACATTGTGGAGAGCCTTATCAAGGCCTCCAGCGATGAAGAAATACTGGAAATTATTAGAAATCAGGAGTCCTGAATGAAAACCAAAGCCCTTAGAATGTACGGCAAAATGGACCTTCGTATGGAAGAGTTCGAACTGCCGCCCATCAAAGATGATGAAATACTTGTCAAAGTTTATTCCGACAGCATCTGTATGAGTTCGTACAAAATGGCTGTTCTGGGTGCTGACCACAAGAGAGTCCCCGACAATGTTCATGAAAATCCTGTCATGGTGGGTCATGAAATGGCGGGTGAAATTGTTGAAATCGGGGATAAATGGAAGGATAAATACACCCTGGGACAGCGCTTTTCCATGCAGCCTGCACTGAACTACAAGGGGTCCATGGATTCTCCCGGGTATTCCTACCCCTACTGTGGCGGGGATGCCACCTATATGATTATGCCCCCTGAGGTGATGATTATGGACTGTCTGCTTCCCTATGATGGAAAAGGTTATTTCAAAGCAGCCCTGTCCGAGCCCTACTCCTGTGTGATCGGGGCCTGCCGGTCCCTCTACAGAACCGACAGACTGAACCATAATCACTATATGGGCATTAAAGAAAACGGCAGAATGGCCATTATAGGCGGTTGCGGTCCTATGGGGCTGGCGGCCATCGATTATGCTCTTGCCGGAGAGTTCCGTCCCCGGCAGCTGGTTGTAACGGATCTGGACAATGTCCGTCTCAAAAGGGCTCAGGAACTGTTTTCACCTGTTGCCGAAGAGAGAGGAATCTCCCTGCTGTTTATCAATACGGGAGAGCTGGATAATCCTAAGGATACTCTGATGAAGCTGACAGAAAACGAGGGGTTCTCTGACATGCTGGTGATGGTTCCTTTTGCCGATGCCCTTGAACTGGGAGAGTCTGTTCTCGGTTTTAACGGATGTCTGAACTTCTTTGCCGGCCCCACAGACGAACAATTTTCCGCCCGGCTGAACTACTACGATGTACACTATATGGAAAAACATGTGATCGGCACCACCGGAGGAAATGTGGATGACATGAGGGAAGGTTTGGAGCTGATGGAGAAAGATCTGGTTTCCCCTGAAGTTCTGATCACCCATATCGGCGGTCTGGATGCTGCCGGTGATGCCACTGTGAACCTCCCTAAAATACCGGGAGGGAAAAAGATGATTTATACGGGTATCTCCATGCCTCTGACGGCACTGGAAGATCTGGAATCCAAGGCCGGTGAGTCAGACCTGTACGCCGGTCTGGCAGCCCTGGTCAAAGATAATAAAGGTCTATGGAGTGTTGAGGCAGAAGATTTTCTGTTGAAATACGGAACTCCTATCTGAGCCGGTACTCCGGATCAGTCATCAGATTAAAGAAGAGAGGAATTTTATGGTCAAAGAAACTATTATTATAAGTAATCCCACAGGGCTTCATACCAGGCCGGCCAAGCAGGTTGTGGCAGAAGCGAAAAAGTTTGAAAGTGATATTACCGTGTATCATCAGGACAAAGAGGCCAATCTGAAAAGTCTACTGAAGCTGATGAAACTGGGAATCTCACAGAATCACAGCATTGAGTTGTGCTGTGACGGTCCGGACGAGGAAGAGGCTCTGAAGCACCTCACCGGTTTCATCCTGAGTCTGGAAGGGTAGGGACACTATGAAAGGCGAAGCAGTATCCAGCGGAATCTCATTCGGACAGGCTTATATTATTAAAGAGGATGTTGTACCGGAAAGCTGTACCATCAGTGAAGAGGGAATCGACGGTGAAATAGAACGCCTTCTGGAAGGGAGAAAAAGGGCCGAGGTCTATTTGACAAACCTGATTGAGAAAGTCCGTGATGAGATGGGAGATGAAAAAGCAGAGATCTTTGAAGGTCATCTGGAAATCCTCTCCTCGGAAGATCTGGAAGAAGAGGTCATACAGATCATCAGAGATGAACTGGTTTGTGCCGAGAATGCGGTTCTCAGCTTTGCCGAAACCAATGCCCGTGATATGGAAGAGCTGGAAGACGAATACTTCCGGGAACGGGGACAGGATTTCAGAGATATCGGAAAACAGCTGGTCAAGGGAATCATGGACAGGCTGGAAGAGTCGGCTGTTCTCCCGGAGAAAGCCATTGTGATCAGTAATGAGCTGGCCCCTTCACAGACCGCAGCTCTGGACATGAGCCGGGTCAAAGGTTTTGTCGTCAAAACCGGAGGACGGAACTCTCATGCCGCCATTATTGCCAGGTCCCTGGAGATACCTGCTCTGATCCTTACAGAACCGGACCCACTTGCCATTATTCGAGGGGGTGATGAGCTGGCCATGGACGGCGGAACAGGTGACATCTGGATCAACCCCGATGCTTCTATTGTCTCGGAACTGAAGAAGAAAAAGAAGCAGCTGAAAAAGGAGAAAGAGAAACTTCTAAAACTGCTGAATGAGCCTTCTGTCACAAAGGACGGCACGAAGGTGGGTCTCTATGCCAATGTGGGAGGCAGTTTTGATATCTCCTCCGCTGTTAAATATAATGCCGACGGCATCGGCCTGTTCCGGACGGAATTCCTTTTTATGGAAACCATGAGCAGTCCCTCTCTGGAGCGGCAGACCCAGGTCTACAGATCGGCTGTGGAAGCTCTGAAAGGTAAAAATGTCATCATCAGACTCCTGGATACGGGGGCGGATAAACCACTTCCCTACTGGCAGCTTCCTATTGAGGACAACCCCTTTCTGGGAATCCGGGGAATCCGGCTCCTGTTTCAGAAAGAGGATGTTCTGAGAACCCAGATTCAGGCTCTTCTGCAGGCCAGTGAAGCCGGTCCTGTGGGCATGATGATTCCCATGGTCAATTCACTGAAGCCCATAGAGACGGTCCGCAGTCTGGTGGAGGAAGAGAAAAAGGCTCTGGGCTGGAAAGGTCCGGATAATCTGAGAATCGGCGTGATGATAGAGACTCCATCGGCGGTTCAGCTGATTCAGGAGATTCTGGATGAAGTGGATTTTATCAGCATCGGAACCAATGACCTGACTCAGTATACCCTGGCGGCAGACAGAGGAAATCCCTCCATGCATGACTATTATGATGAGTTTCATCCGGCTGTGCTCCGCTCCATTGCCCATGTTATTAAACAGGCCGGAAAAAAGGGGAAACTCAATGGAATCTGCGGCGAACTGGCGGGAAACCCCTTGGCTCTTCCCTTTTTTCTGGGAATCGGTGTGGATGAACTGAGTACCACCCCCTCCCGGATTCTGGAACTGAAAAGCATGATGCGGAAGATTGATGTAAAGGATGCCCGGGACCTGGTGAAGGAAATCCTCCGAATCCCCACAACTGAAGGTGTCCGGGCCCGTCTGCAGCGTTTTCTCCTGGAGAGGAATATCAGTTTGTGAGGGAAAGGCAGAAGAAGATGCTCCAGCTGCTTCTCAGCAGCGGGACAGTTCTGAAAATTGATGATCTTGCGGCAGCCTTTTCCATCGGGAAGAGAACTGTCTCGAGAGATCTGGATGTTCTGGAACGTTGGCTCTCTCTGAAGGGAGGGCTGCTGGAAAGAAAGCCCAACAGCGGTATAAAGGTTTTGACTTTCGGTAAAGATCCGGAAACCCTGTTGGAGCAGCTCTATACTCCGGAATCCTATCTGGAGACCCTGTCCCCCGACCTGCGGCAGAAACTGACTCTTCTGTATCTGATCTTCAATAACAGGGAGATTAAAATCTCCGAGATTGCCAATACATTTTTTACTTCAGACACCACGGTCTGGAATGACTTGAACCAGATTGAGAAGGGTTTTTCCCATCCTTCTTTCTTTCTGGAACGCTCCAAGGGGGTCGGACTTCACCTTACCGGGGAAGAATCAGCCCTCCGGCTGGAATTCTTAAGAATCTTTTCCGGTCTCTTCTCTTCCCGGACCATCATTCCGCTGTTCTACCCAACAGAAAATGAAATTCCCCGTTCCCTTGAAACCAATCAGTTTAAACTCATTATGTCCCGGCTGAAACTGGATATCCGGAACGATTCCATCCTTGATCTGATCCATTCTGCCAGCGACCGGCTGGGGTACAGTTTTACCATGTCCGGGGAAACACTGCTCTTCTTTTATCTGCAGATAACAGTTCACCGAATAAAATCGGGGGCCCTGATCAGGAAAAGCGAAGCCTGCACCGATTCCGGTTTTCTGGAGGCGGCAGGGCATATCCTGGACAGTCTGACAGAACGTATTTTCAGCGGCCGGCTTCCGGAAGCGGAAACAGAGTTTCTGGGGCTTTTTCTTAAAGTTCTGGAGACAGGAGATGATACCTCTTCCCTTCCGGGCAAAATAGCCGTTGAAATGAGTGAAGAGGCGAAATCCTTCAGTCAGTTTCTCATTAAATCTTTTGGAGACATCGACAAGGAACTTTATTATCTAGATGATCAGATGAGTTTTCTGTTCTCCCGGACCGTCTCCACCTTTATAACCCGGCTTCAGTTCAATATACCCTACTGGTACGGAGACTGGGGGCATCTGGAGTCGGGTATCCTCCATAAAGAAGAGAAAGAGACAGTTCTGCGCCAGGAGCTGGAAGAGCGCTTCGGTCTGAAGGCGGATGAACGGGATCTCCTGACCCTCCTTATGTATTTTCAGGCTCTGATGATCCGGCAGCAGAACCGTCCGGAGCATAAACTGCGCTGCCTGGTCAGCTGTTTTGAGGGAATCGGTCTGGCTGCCTACCTCCAGTCCCGGCTGAACCGTGAGTTTCATGAACTGGATGTGGTGGAAGCCACCGCTGTATATAAAATCAGACAGGATTACCTGGACAGCAATCATATTGATCTGGTTCTTTCCACATACCCTCTGGACGGAATTACCACTCCGGTGATCAGCCTTTCCCTCCCCATCAATTCGGAGACCCTGAAAATGGATATCAGCAGGGAAGTGGAGCGTCTGCATCAGATAAAAGAGAAGGGAAGTGTTCAGTCCGTATCGGCCCCGGATAATGAAGCCAGGAAGATTGATTTCACAACTCTCATCGGATTTATTGAACGCTTCCGGTTTATCCGCTGCGGTAACGGAAATGATCTGGATGCCGTTATTGAGACCGTCTCCCGGGACATTACAGACTCAAAGAAAAATGCAAAACTTCTGGTTAAGGATTTTCAGGCCAGGGAGGCTCTGGGAGCGCTCTACTTTGAGGAATACGGCATACGGGTCATTCACTGCCGCTCCCGGGCTGTTAAAAAACCTGTGGCAGGGGTTCTGTCATTTGATGTCGGACAGGCTCAGAAAATGATCTTTCTGGCAGCACCTTCTCCCTGTCCGGATGATGAAAGGATTATTCTCAGTGAAATCACCGTCTCTTTTATGGAGAATTCCGGGTTCCGTGCCTCTGTTCTGGGGGATGATCCCGGGCGGGTTAGAAGAGCTCTGATGGAAATCTACAAGGAATTTATATAAGGCAGGCCATGATAAAAGATCTGGTTTTTGATTTGGACGGAACACTCTGGGATGCCACAGAATGCTGTGCCGCCGCCTGGGTGGATACACTGGCGGAAATACCCGGAGTGAGGAGGGACATCAGCCGGGAGGATATACAGGGTATCTGCGGGATGCAGCACAGTCTGGCAGGGGAGCGATTGTTCCCCTCAGTCGATGAAAACAGACGGAATGAGCTGCTTGCCCTCTGCTATCTGGCTGAAAACAGATATTTGAAACAGAGGGGAGGACGGCTTTACCCTGACTGTATTCAAGTCCTGGAAACCCTGTCTTCCAGGTACAATCTTTATATTGTCAGCAACTGTCAGGCCGGCTATATTGAGTCATTTTATTATTATCATAAAACGAAAAAGTATTTCAAAGACCATGAGTGTTCGGGGAATACAGGTCTTGCCAAGGACAGAAATATCCGTATGCTGATGGATCGTAACGGAATTGACAGCACAATCTATTTAGGTGACACAGAAGGAGATGCAGAGGCTGCCCGGGCTGTTGGAATCCCCTTTGTATATGCCTCATACGGCTTCGGAGAATCGGGCGGGGCAGAAGAGGTTATTTCCTCTCTGTCAGATCTTGTCAGCATAGCAGGGCGGTATTAACATGAACCGCTGTTTCAGATTCACCTAATCTACACCTGTTTTTTACATAACTTACAATCCTTTTACAACAGAGTAACAACTGTATTCTCTAAAATGATTATTATGATAACCGAGAGTGGGTTATCTTAATAACTACCCCCTCCTATTGGTGTAGTGATTTATACAATTTGAAGAGGAGCTTCTCCGTTGGTGAGGCTCCTTTTTTTTATTTCAGAGTAATTATGCCCCCGCCTGTGCCTGTGATGACCACAGGATAATCCCCGGGAATCTGTTCAACAGCTGCTGTCTGCTGCAGCAGCGGATCATATCCTGTTATTGTCATTTCATTGAGTCCCTCAACACGGAGATGGAAATCCCTGTCCGGATTCCGGCTCCACAGAACGATTGCAGTCTCATCACCCTCTTTGAAGAGAAAGGCCTTTACTGAATTTTTCCAGTCGCCTTCTATTATCAGGTCATCAGGAGTATAGGTCTTACCCTGCAGTTCCCTTGCCAGCAGGGCATAGGCATGGGCTCCCGGTTTCCACTCCTTTTTCCGGCTCATCAGGCCGAAACTCCTTTCGGAATGGACAATCAGTCCCGCCTCTTCGGGATTGTAGGAATCAAGGAGCTTGTACCAGGTGATCAAGTCGGCTCCGGCGGCATACATCAGGGTCAGTGCCTCTATGGTACTGGCATAATGATCCTCCAGCTCCACTCTGTGGGGATAAAGGCCGGTTGTGGGAAAACCCATTTCTGTAATCCATATTCTGTGGTCATAGCCCGAATCCCGGAGAAGGGTTCTCAGTTCCGCCACCCTCCGGGCAGCGGTCTCAATGGAGGCGCCGTAAGGGTGGATGGATACAGCATCTGCACCCTCCAGGGCTCCGGCTTCTATCATTTTCTTCAGAAAGGATTTCCCTCCGGTAACCGGATGATAGGAGAGGGCACCTACAGCCACCGGGACATGGGGCGCTGCCTCTTTCAGAACCCGGACGGTCTCTTTTGTCAGGGTGAAAAAATCCTCATCCCTTCCGTTCCAGAACCGCCCGAAGTTAGGCTCATTCCAGATTTCAAACCCTCCCAGTCTGTCCCCGTAGCGTTCGGCCATGGTACGGGCATAATTAAGATAGTGTTCCAGCTCCCCGGCTCTGATATCCCGGCTTCTGTTTTCTTCTCCGTAGAGCCAGGGAGTATCGTATACCAGAAGAGCCAGTACTTTTTTATTGTTCTCTGCGGCTGCTTCCACCAGCCAGTCATAGCGTTGAAAGCTCCAGTGCCCTTCCATGGGTTCCAGATGCCTCCAGGAAAAGTCCGAACGCCACCACTGAATCCCCATCTGATCAAAGAGTTCCAGTTTTAACGGGGTTTCCTGGTAGTGCCTCCAAATTCCGGTTTCATAGGCAGACGGGGAGGAACGGAAGCTGCCGTTGTCCTCGGGCCACATGGAGCCGACCTGACAGATTCCGAACTGAACAGGGTAGTGTTCCTCCGGATTGAAGTGGGCAGAGCGGCTGTCTGTGAATGAGCGGCAGCTTCCCAGGAGCAGTAGAAGCAGAAAGATCCCGGGTAGACTCCCTTTCAGCCCAGGGTACATTCGTAAGTCCTCCAGACGAACTCGTATCCCAGACCCTCTGCTATGGCCTGAGAGCCATTGGCGTTTCCTGTCAGCTGTCAACTGCGGGACTCCAGTGGTCTGTTCAGCAAGGGGAACAGCAGAGTGACAGAAAAGACGATAAGCCCCAGTGAGATGGTTCCCACAGTACGCATGGGAAAGGTCTGGATAAAGGCAAACCCCAGAAAAGGACCCAGTATCCCCCGAAGGCCGCAGAGAAAGGTATGGACGGACATAAAGGCCCGGCTTTCTCCGGGAGGAGCCACCTTCGTAACCCAGAGATTCCAGAGGAAGGGAGCAGCGGCAAAACCGATATTCATAATAATCTGCCCTGCGATAATCAGAATTATATTCTCTGTCAGGAAAAACAGGAAAATTCCCGCTCCCACCATAAGAGAGGTGATCATCCGGATGGGGAGAAAACTGAATCTGTCAAAGATCCGGCCCCAGTAATTATTGCACAGAAAACGGACTGTACTGGGAATGACACCCAGAATAATCATGACTGTCAGGGGATTGAGACCCAGACCCCGTTCACTCTCAACGAGATAAACTGTACGCAAGGGGATACTCCACAGATTGGCGAATCCCAGTATAAACCATGACAGGGACACTCTTCCGAACACAGGATATTTAATAAGGAGACTCAGATTTTTCAGAGGTGAGGATTTTACGGGCACTCTTTTATAATCAAAGGGTACTTTTAAAAGGAGTAATCCGCTTACAATCACCAGGCTGCCGCTGACCGCATAGAGCCATCGGAACCATTCCAGGTTTGCCTCCAGAAGGGCTCCGCTTAATAGATTCGAGGCCAGTCCTGTGATGACAGAAAGAAGAATCCCTGCTCCGAAGAGTTTTCCCATACGGGAAGGGTGATAATTCTCGGCATATATTGCCGTAAACTGAGGCATCCGGATATTAAGAAAAATGCCGCACAGAAGAAGGGTCAGAGCATAGACGGCTGTACTCCGGGAAAATGCGGAGAGCACCAGCAGTAACCCCCCGGCCAGTGTGGAGATTCCAGCCACCTGGTTCGGTTTGTGATGGGAGAGAAATGAGGAGCTGAACAGGGATATGATCATTCCGAAATGAATGGAGGAACTGATGATACTCTTCCAGAAGTCGTTTATGCCAAAGTACCGTATGCCTATCAGCAGAAACACAGAGGCTGTGAAGGTCTGTATGATTCCGTCCACACCCGAACGGAAACTGTCCAGGAAAAAAGTGGATCGCTCATGGTCTGAAAGTTTCAGATATTCGTCTTGTACGAAAATTTTCAGGATGCTGTCGGAGGGTTTCATTATATTAGTAAATACCTTATGGGGATGAAAAATCAAGCTTCCAGGCTGTAGGAGTTCTGCCTGTCCTTTTTCTGAAGGCCTTCAGGAAGTTGTTGTAGTCCCGGAATCCGCAGCTGTAGGCTGTCTCTTTTACACTCCATCCGTCCTGCAGGCATAGTTCCGCCTGTCTGAACCGTCTGTCCCTCAGGGCTACTCCGATAGACCTTCCTGTTGCTTCTCTGAAAATACGGGAGGCATAGGAGCGTTCAAGCTGAACAAAATCAATAATATCCTGAACCTGTACGGGGGTATCAAAATACTCATTGATAAAGGCTTCCATGGAGTGGACATGATGACTGATCCGGGAGTCGGATCTGCGGGGTACAGCCTGGGGGCCTCTTCGGTTTCTCAGAAGCTTTCCCAGAATCAGCTGAACCCTGCCCCGGTTCTCCAGTTCTTCTGCCGGATGCCTGTACATCCTTGGTTCTGTTATACCTGAAAAAATCATCTGCAGTTCTGATGAGTCACTGCCCCTGAGAACAGGGTTTTCCGGCAGCAGCCGGAGGGATGTGAACAGCTCTGTAAAACTGCCGCTGAATCCGATCCAGAAATAGGACCAGGGCTCCTTTATGTCGGCCCTGTAGAGATGTTTCTCTCCGGGGAAGATCAGAAAGGCATCATCCCCTGCCAATGACCATCGGCGTCCGCCGCACTGGTATTCTCCTTTCCCCCCTGTGATAACATGCAGAAGATAATAGTCCCTGATTCCTCCGTATTCATGTCCCGGAGGACATGTTTCAGAACCGCTGAACAGAAAACGCCAATCATTCATAAACGCTATAATAACATTTAATAGCAATATAATAACTGAAAATAACAACATTATGACAGTTTTATTCCCCTCGTCCCTGATCTACTATTTTTATCAGTTCAACGAAACAGGAGCTTCAAATGGCAAATATTGTAATTATCGGTGCAGGCAGTCTGGTTTTTTCCAGCAGGCTGACAGCAGATATACTCACTTATCCGGCTCTGGAAGACAGCCGTATAACCCTGGTTGATGTAGACCGGGACCGTCTGGATTATGCGGAGCAGATTGTTCAGAGAATCTTCAAGGAAGGAGATTACTCAAAGGCCAGCGTCACAGCCACTCTGGACCGGAGAGAGGCTCTGAAGGATGCAGACTATGTTATCATCAGTATTCTGGTGGGCGGATATGAAGCCATTGAGAAAGAGATTGATATTCCCGCAAAGTACGGTATAGATCAGTGTATAGGCGATACCCTGACTCCCGGCGGGATCATGCGCTGCCTCAGAACCCTGCCGGTTCTCCAGGATATGGCATCGGATATTATGGAACTCTGTCCGGAGGCTCATGTCCTGAACTACACCAATCCCATGGGGATGCTTTCCTGGGGAGTTCAGGATGGGGCTCCCGGTATGTCCTATGTGGGGCTCTGCCACTCCGTTCAGGGTACGGTGGAAGAGTGGGCCAACCGGCTGGAAATCCCTCTGGAAGAGATCAATTACCAGTGTTCCGGCATAAACCATCAGGCCTGGTTTACACGGTTCGAGCATAAAGGGAAAGACATGCTGCCCGCCATCAGAGCGCTGGCTGTAAAACCGGAAATCTGGTACGGCGACACAACCCGGATGGAGTATGTGAAGCATTTCGGTTATCCCGTGACTGAATCAAGCGGCCATGTCTCCGAGTACAACTGGTGGTTCCGGAAGAACAGAGAGACCATTGAGCGCTACTGCCAGGATGAGTATTCCGAATGGAACGGAGGAAGCGGTTTTATCAAGAAACTGTATGAACGTCCCGACTGGAAGGAACAGATGCAGAAGATGGCCAGCTGGGAAGAACCGGTAGATCTGAAGCGGAGCCATGAGTACGGTTCCATCATCATCAATGCCATAGAAACCGGAGTTCCTGCGGTGATTTACGGGAATGTGAAAAATGAGGGGTATATTGATAACCTGCCCTCCGGAGCCCTTGTGGAAGTGCCCATTCTGGTGGATAAAAACGGAATGCATCCCGTCCGGACCGGTGCGCTTCCCGCCCATCTGGCAGCCCTGAACAGGGCTCAGCTGAATGTTCAGGAACTGGCTGTGAGAGCCGTACAGACCGGTAACCCTGAGTATGTGTTCCAGGCAATGGCCCTTGATCCCCTGTGTGCCTTAAGCTGTACTCTGGATGAAATCCGGGCCATGACCAGAGAGCTTCTGGAGGCTCACAGCCCCTGGATCAGCTGTCTGAAGGGAGAGTTGGAGGATAAACCTCTTGTCTACAGGGAACCGGCTCCGGAACATGTGGAAAAACACATCGATCCGGCTACTGCCAATAATCTGGATGACTGAAAGGGCGGCTCCCTGTAAATCCTATCTGTACTGAAAAAACTCGATCACTTCGTTATCCGGTCCGTACACAAAGGCGATCCGGATAGGGAGGTCCTTTTCTTTTGCATTGATCACAAGGTCAAAGGGCTCATCTTTGCTTTTACAGCCGGCATCAAGGGCTCTTTTGTAATAGAGATCACAGTCTTCAACCAGCAGGCAGAAGTGGATGACGGAGTTTTCCGGAGCGTCTGTCTTCTCTCCGCCGGCAAATATCTCAACATAACTGCCGCCGCCGATGTCCATCATGCAGCCCCGTTCATCTCCCTCTCCCCAGTTGAGGACGGAATTCATTCCAAGGGCTTCTGTATAGAATTTTTGGGACTTGTCAAAATCGGTACATTTAATGGCAATGTGATGAAACGATGTACCGGGGGCAACATTATTGGTCATGGGGGTCATGGTTATTTCCTTTTGTCATAAAGTGGATTGAAGTATATTCCATCACAGAAGGTCTGTTTTGTCTACAATTAACAGATCTGCTCAGCCGCCGATCCCGATCAGCGCCGCTCCGGCTATGGCCAGTACCAGACCGATTGTCCGGGATGCTGTCAGCCTCTCTTTAAGGAATATCTTCTGGAAATAGACGGTGGGGGCAGGGTACAGGGCCGTCAGAATGACAGCCAGGATGAGGTTCCCTGTTCTGGCGGCCAGCAGGTAGAACACATTGGCAGCCATATCGAGAAATCCGCTGGCCAGGGTCAGTTTTCCGGTTCCCTTTACCAGTTTAACTCTGTCCCGCTTTAATAAGGTAATCAGAAAGAAAACAGGGACTGTCGTACACCGGGCGGCCAGCAGGGGCCACATGCCGGACTCTTCACTGGTCCGGGCGATGATGATAAAGAAGCCGCTGAAGGCCAGTCCTGAAAGAAGACCGATCTGCAGGGATCGGAGGACATGTTCCTTTTTTTCACTCTTTTCCCGGGACAGCAGTATAATGGCGGCAAACGCCAGAAATATACCCGCCCAGGTAACCGTGTCGGGACGTTCGCCGGACAGGACACCGAAGAAAACAGGTACGGCTGCTCCTGTTACCGCCGCCACCGGTGAGATAACTGATGCCAGCCCGTGGGCCAGACCGTAATAGAGTATGCCCACTCCCATGGCTCCGGCTGTACCGGCAGCCATTCCCCAGAGCAGGTCACTCACCGGTACGGTCCCTGCACCGATCAGAGGAGCCGCTGCCAGAACGGTCAGAAGTCCCATCCCCTGGGACCAGGCAACTACTGCTGTGGCCGAATTTTTTCTGGAAGAGAATCCCCCGAGAAAGTCGGCAGCACCGTAGCTGACGGCAGATAAAAGAGCGTATACGATTACCATAAATCCGATTGTAGTCCTTCCCTGCTTATTGGGGAAGTGCTCCTGATCAGGTCCTTGTTTTTTTTATGAACTGTCCCGGTGATATACCGCAGACCTTTTTAAACTGCCTGGAAAAGCTGTAAATATCTTCATACCCCAGTTGTTCGGCGGTGAGGCCGACACTGCTGCCGGGCCGGAGCAGAAGCTGCTGAGCCCGTTCAATTCTTCCTTTAATTCTGTACTGTCCCGGAGAACTGCCTGACCAGGAGAGGAACTGCCGGCGGAAACTGTGATAATTCATTTCCAGAGTTTCCGCCAGTTCTTCCAGACCAAGGGTGCAGTCCGGATCTGAGAGAAGCTCTGCTGCCAGTCGCATCCGGCCTTCGGGTGATGCGGGGCTGATACAGTCTGAGGCACATTGAATGCACCGGGCAATAAGAGACTGGTAGGATACCAGAAGACTGAACAGTTCATTTTCTGTTTCAGAGAGTCTCAGCAGCTTACTGAATTCCTCTTCCAGATCGGGACGTCTGCCCAGTCTGTGTACGGGATTCTGTATAAAGCTGCTTTCCGTCAGCTTCAGCAGTGCCAGAACTTCTGCCGGTACAGCCAGATAGGCCCGGCTGCATCCGGGGTGGAAACGGACACTGTGGGGCTCTCCCGGAAAGCGCTGAAAAAGATCCCCCTCCCGGAGCTGCCATTTTTTACCCGAAGGGCCGGTGTATTCTGCCCTGCCTCCCGTAATCAGAACCAGGGCATACTGATCGGTCACAAAATGGTTTTCCACATCTCTGTAGGGCTGCCGGATCAGACCGCAGCGCAGGGCATTGTTGAAGAGACGGACACCCTTTATATCAGGGCTTCTGAACTGATGTTGCTCAAATATCACAAATATATACTCATTATTGTTATTTTAATTCTCATTTTACCTGGTATTCTTCTTTGTAGTCAGGAGGGCATATGGCTGAAAAACCGAATATTGTAATGATTCTGATAGATGATATGGGATGGAAGGATCTGTCCTGTACGGGAAGTGAGTTTTATGAGACTCCCCATATCGACCGGATCAGAAAGCAGGGTATGATGTTTACCCGTGGGTATGCCCCCTGCCCGGTTTGTTCACCCACCAGAGCCAGCCTGCTGACGGGAAAGTATCCTGTCTCCAACGGGGTGACCGACTGGATAAACGAGGCCCGCCCTTCCGACTCCCCCCGGGGCCATGCCAGAGGGTATTTATTGGATGCGCCCTATCTGGACCACCTGCCTCTGGAAGAGAAATCTCTGGCCGCGTCCCTGAAAGAAGGGGGATATCAGACCTGGCATGTGGGAAAATGGCATCTGGGGAAGGAACCATATTACCCGGAGCACCACGGTTTTGATGTGAACATCGGCGGTTGTTATAAAGGATCTCCCGGTCTGGGGGGCTACTTCAGTCCCTGGACAACCATTCCGGCTCTCAAAGATGCGGATGTTCCCCGGGGAACCTACCTGACCGACTATCTTACCGATAAAACTCTGGAACTCATAGAGGGAAGGGATGAGGATAAACCTTTCTTTCTGAACCTCTGGTACTACTCGGTTCATACGCCTGTGCAGGCCAAAAAAGAGAAGATCAGAAAGTATAAAGCCAAGGCAAAGGCCATGGGTCTTCATAAGGTCAGAACCTTTGAAAAAGGTGACAGATTCCCCTGTTTTCACAAGCGTTTCTTCAGAATAAAAAGACGGCTGGTGCAGAATGATCCCAAATACGCGGCCATGATTGAATCTCTGGATGAGAATATCGGACGGGTACTGGATGCTCTGGAACAGAAAGGGCTGATGGACAATACCATGATTGTATTCACCTCTGATAACGGAGGCCTCTCCACCGCCGAAGGATCTCCCACCTGTAATCTGCCTTTGGCCGAAGGGAAGGGCTGGATGTATGAAGGGGGAGTCCGGGAACCCTGGCTGATCAGCTGGAAGGGGAAAATTGAAGAGAACAGCAGCAGTGCCGTTCCCATAGTTACAACGGACCTGTATCCCACTTTTCTGGAAGCCGCCTCCCTGCCTCTGAATCCGGAGCAGCATAAAGACGGAGTCAGTCTGCTGGGACATCTGCAGGGTGGTAAGGCTCCGGAACGGGATGCCCTTTTCTGGCACTATCCCCATTACGGAAACCAGGGCGGTACCCCAGGGTCTTCTGTTCTGATGCACCCCTGGAAGCTTATCGAGTTTTTTGAAGATCGGCGGCTCGAACTGTATCATCTGGAAGATGATCCCGGTGAACAAAAAGATCTCAGCGCTGATCATCCGGAGCGTGTTCAGACCATGGCCGCCAGGCTCCATCAATGGCAGGCCGAGACAGGGGCAAAGATCCCGGAGCCCGATAAATCCTTCCGTCCCTGGAGCCGGGAGCATAAGGCAAAGGGCTACAAGCCCTGGGACTGATGCTGATTACGGGTAATTACATTTTTCCTGACCGGTATTGAGAGGGGCTGACTTTCATCTTCTGTTTAAACTGCCTGGAGAAGAAGGCCACGTCGCTGTAGCCCAGTTTGTCGGATATCATACTGACCGGGTAGTTGGTTGAGTGGAGCAGAGAGCAGGCCATGGCGATCCGCCGGGAGAGGAGGAAGTCCTGAGCGGTCATCCCTTTTTCCCGGAGGAAGATCCGGGAGAAGTGTTCTCTGCTGCTGCCGAACCAGAAGGCCATATCCCCTACAGAAACACCTGAAAAATTCCGTAAAGCCGCCTGCCTCACCGCCTCGGAAAGGCGCAGTTTTACATCGGGAGTCCTTCCGGTTTCCCCTCGGGAACACTCCAGTTCACTGAAGGCTCCCTGCAGCCAGAGCCGGGCTTTCCGGGCGTCATTATTCTGATGGTGTTCCACAATCCTTCTGCACAGCTCATCCATGAAATCCGGATTCCTGACCTGATACCTGCTGAAATCCCGTTCCGGGTCAGAGTCAAAGTGAACGGCATAAACCTGAAGAGCTGCCTCGGGATCATGCCCGGCAATATAACGTTCATCTCCTTTCAGTATAAAGCAGACACCCCTGTACAAGGGAAAAGTGCCCCGGGGCGTCCTGATTTCTCCTGATCCCCTGCTGACATACCACAGGTCTGTATCCTGCCAGCCGGTCATGGATGTGTCCCAGAACCACTCTTTGTGACATATATGATGTTCCGCACTGTTTATTTGCAGCATGATATCACAATAGTGCAATAAGAAGTCATTTTAATCAATTAAAATTGCAATAAATATCGTTATAATACAATTAGCATTGAGGCGGATTCATCGTCCGGAAAAGGGTGGAGGGACAAAATGGAATTGAACAGACAGCAGTATCTTGATTATATGACTTTTAAAAATGCGGAACGGCCTATCCTTGTGGAGTTGTTCGGCCCTCTGATCGGGCTTCCGGAAGAGTGGAAGGCTCAAGGAGCATCGGAAGATGAGATCGGCATGGAGGCATTCGGCTTTGATTATGTCAGAAAACACAATGTGGATGTAAATACTTTTCTTCTGGACCAGACGGAAGAGGTCATTCTGGAAGAGAATGAGGAGTATATTCTGACCAGAGACAGTATGGGACGGACCATGAAAATGGTGAAGGCCACAGCTACACTCCCCCTGCCCCTGGATCATCCTGTTACCGATATGGAGAGCTGGCTGAAGATAAAACCCCGCTATGAGTTCCGGGCAGACCGGCTGGCTTCAGACTGGCTGGAGAAGGCGGAGTCGGCTCTGGCTTCTGACTCTCTGATTGTGGCGGAAATCCCCGGAGGGTTTGACGAGCCCCGGCAGCTGCTGGGAGAAGAGAATCTGTGTTATGCCTATTATGAACAGCCCGAACTGATTCACGATATTCTGAGAACCATTGGGGACACAGCCTATAAAGTCCTTGATATGGTCAGTTCGGCAATCACCATTGACCAGCTCTCGGTTCATGAGGATATGGCGGGCAAGAGCGGCTGTCTGATCGGACCTGCCCAGATTGACGAGTTTATGAAGCCCTACTACCGGAAAGTCTGGGATCTTCTGGAATCCAGAGGAACTAAAATGTTCCGTCAGGACTCGGATGGAAATATGAACTCAGTCATCGACAGTATGCTGGCGGCAGGGGTGACAGAAATGTATCCCATGGAACCTGCCGCGGGTATGGATATTGTGGAGGTCCGTAAAAAATACGGAAAGAGGCTGGCCCTGTCCGGAGGGATTGATAAGCATGTTCTCCGGCAGTCCAAAGCAGCCATCCGGAAAGAGCTGGAGTACAAACTCCAGCCTGCCATGCGGGAAGGGGGCATGGTCTTCGGTCTGGATCACAGGATTCCCAACGGAACCCCTCTGGAGAATTACAGATACTATGTCAAAACTGCCAGAGAGATCCTGGGACTGGAGGAAAATCCCGAGTCCGGTTGGGCCCGGATGGCCTTCTAGTCAGAGGGTCCAGTCTTCGATCTTCAGATCAGGAACTCTGCTGAACTCTCCTGTATTGTGTGTTATCAGGATCGCATTGCTGGCTTTGGCTGTAGCAGCAATTAAGAGATCATTAGGACCGATGACTTGACCTTTGGATTCCAGAAAGGCCCTGATTAAGGAATACTCTTCACTTTCCCTGCTGCCGAAATCCAGAATTTCCAAAGGAAAGAGAAACTGACGGATCAGTTCCAGATTTTCTTCTTTCAGTCGGCTTTTCTCTGCTCCGTATAGAAGTTCTGCTTTTACAATAGATGGAATTCTGATATTTCCCGGATTTTCCAGAAGAAGTCTGGATTTTAATCCGGGATAAAGACCTTTCAAATAATAGATGCAGATATTTGTATCAAGACAGTACATTACAGGGATTCCCTGGGAATGTCTTTTCTGAAATCATCTGCTTTGTCAGCAGCAAAAGATTCATCCTCTATCTTCCCGTACAGATCTCCGTAGGAGGATGGCCATTTGGAATGAATCGACTCTCTTATCAGTTTGACAGTATATTTTGAAATGGATAGATTTTCCATCTTTGCAGCCGATTCGAGATCCTTCATTGTCTCTTTATCTATATAGAGTGATAATTGGGGCATAAACACCTCCATTAGTCCAAGTATGTTATATATTATACTTGTTTTGCCTCCAGTTTACCACTCCTGTGCCACCCTCATGGCAATGTCTGCCCACTTTGTCAGGCGGGAGGGGTCGTATTTGACTGTGGAGACGTCCTTGAGGATAAACTCCAGATTCACATTATTGGCTTTTGCCAGATCCCGGGTCTGTTTCAGATCGTCCTCCACTTCCTGCCAGTTTACAGATTCTGTCGCCAGGAAGGCGGGACTGGGTTTGTTGGACATGATATGGCCAGGTCCGATCTGCTGGGCAAAGTTCTTCCGGTCGCTCCAGGGGCTGCAGGATATTTTCTTTACATTGGGTATCTGTTTGACTATCTCCAGTCTGTCATCTTCCCGTTCGCAGCAGCCGTAGTAGATCATTCCGAACTCCTGTGCCATTCTGCTGATATAGGGTGTTTCAAATTCCTGAGTTGTAACCGGTGATACAGAGGTAAACAACTGAGCCATTCCGAAGGCCCAGCTGTTGGACGAAACAGGGCCTTTTCCTTCCCCGAAGCCGGGCAGAAGCTCATCTGTATAGATATAGGAACAGTGGCAGGTATTGGCTATATCGTTATGGACCTGCAGGGCATTGGCTTCCCGTATTCCGGCAATGGCCGATTCTGTGAGACGGTTCATGCAGGCATGCAGAAAGTCTGGATTATCCATAATTTCAAGATACACATCTTCCATCCCGATAAAGCGGCTCAGATCGTCCCAGATTCCCAGATGAAACTGGATGCCGTGTCCCTGTTTAAGGGGGGCTGTTCCTTCGAATATTTCCCTGGCCTCTTCCATATGCCTTGCACTCAAAGCCTCATCATGAGTCACTTTCATGTCTTTTATCTTTTCCAGATCATCCATGGTTTTCAGAGTCCGGCTGTAGTGCTGGGAACGGGCGGTGGTATCCTCATCCAGAGCCATGGACTCTTCATCGTGATGCAGACCGAAGCGGGTGCATTCTGCAGAAAGGGGGATGGTCAGAAAAGGTTCCACCACCATGTCCACAGGGCATATCTTCCATTTATAGATGGTCTGCCGCAGGTTCAGTTCAAAGGCTCTCCACCAGGGATCCTTTACAACACAGGCCTTATCATTGGCTCCTTCCAGTTCATTCCAGGGAAACTGGTCAATAACGACCATGGGTCTCTGCCCGCTCATCCGGTTCAGTGATTTCCATAAATCGACCTTCTCCTGCTGTATCGGGAGGGTGGCGATGGCCATATATTCTTCTGCCAGAGCCCGCAGTACGGCAATTTCTTCTTTTCCAGGCATTGTATTGTATGACATATGAATATCCTTTTTTGCAGTTTTGTCCTGATGATATTATGCAAATAGTATATTAAAAACTGAAAAATATGATTTACATTATGCAATAATTGACTTTTGGAAGATTTCAGGTAGAGAATGAAGTATGGTTCAGTCATTCGGTATAGCCCATTGTCCGCCCGGGTGGTATGTGGAGGAGCCCCTTCCTCCCGGGTATGCCCGTCTTTACTATGTAAAAGGGGGACAGGCGGTTTACAGGGATATCTCCGGAAGTCTCCCGCTGCAGGAAGGCTCCCTTTACTTTTTTCCGACAGCACGTTCCTACAGTATCCGCCATAATCCCGGCAACCCCTTTTTCTGTGTTTATCTGCATTTGGATGTATTTCCTGAGAATCTGATATCCCTGTCTGAAATACATGCCTCAGAGGATCCGGTGCTTTTTGCACTTCTTGAAACGATTACTGAGTGCATTGGCCGGAAAAGAGACAGGCTGGTCTCCGTTCTGGCTGACGCCCTGGTCGAGTACTGCCGGGAAGAGGAGCTGGTTAAACCGAGCAAAAGCACTCTGACTCCTCTGCTTGAGTATATTTCTCTGAACCTGCACAGAGATCTGTCTATTGAAGAACTGGGCAATAAGGCCGGATACAACACTCAGTATTTCATCCGTCTTTTCAGAAAAGAGCTGGGTACTACACCCTATCAGTACATCATTTCCCGGCGTATGGAAAAGGCAAAAACACTTTTGAAAACGGAAATGCGTATTTCCGATATTTCTGATCAGACCGGCTTTGGTGATGTGAAAAGTTTCAGCCGTTCCTTCCGAAAAAATACCGGTTTTTCCCCTAGCTATTACAGGACCCATCCGGTACAGGGTCCCTGACCAAAGTCACTCTGCAATATCTTCATACTCTGCTCAAATAACTTCATACAGCCCCATTTAATCCTGACAGATTATCCTTCTCCTCCACAAGCCTGGCCTACACGTTCGTTTTACATTCTTGTATATTAAAACAAAATACTGGAGTATCAAATAATGAAAAAAAGCTTGATTTTTGCGATTATCGGACTGGCTGTCTTTATTCCAACCCTGTCAGCTGACAGCAGCAGTCCCTGGAACTTCTCTGTTGGAACTTATATGGAGAATGAGATGAACACCGACGAAGCAGATAAGGATAGCGATCTCTTTATCTCTCCCGGAGTTACATTCGGAATCTCTCATGATGAAATTCCCCTCTATATGAAAGTGGAAGCTGAGAACAGACAGGCCGGATCCTACTATAGAGAAGATACAGGTCAGCGTCTGGGACACACCGTCAGACAGAAACTGATGTTCGGTGGTAAGTTCGGCCTCGGCGGTATTGCATTCAACCCTGAGTATGAACTGCGTATTCACACTCCTGCCGGAATCGGTTACGAAGGAAACAGCTACGAGAACAGATTCAAGCTGAACTTTGATTTTCCTGTATCAGAACACAATGTCTATCTTAACATGATGCCCACTTACAGAGTGAACAACGGTAAAGACAATACATACTACCATGAAGTGGAAACAGGTTTCCGCTACAGATTCAATGGTACCCAGAGTTTTGCATTAGGCCTCTACAACGAGCTGGAAAACTTTGACAATGACGGTCTCTACAACGAAGTTCAGGCCCGTCTCTACTACAACCACCAGTTCAGCAACGGAATCAATTTTAACCCTTATGCCAGAATCGGACTGTACAGACAGTACTACAACGGTGATGAAAATGTTGTGGATACCCTGAGACAGAGAGCCGGACTGAAAATGTCTTACTCTGCTGAGAATGGTGTTTCTCCCTTCACAGAAGTCTGGTATCAGAATACCAACCTGAAGGAAGACCAGAACGTAAACACTGTTATGTGGAAGGTCGGAGTTTCCTACTCTTTCTAATCATATAAAATCATTTCAGATTTATTTATATACCCCCTGCCCCGCCGGATTTATCCGGGGGGGCTTTTACATTTATAATCCTTTACACTTCCGGCAGGGGATCGCTCTTCACTTCCCTGTGAGAATCGGGCCGGTGTTCTTCATCCATATAGCTGAGCATTTTCTTTTCATTGTAGAACTGCATCAGAACAAATCCGGCAGCCGAGAATATTCCGCCGAAGACCGCAGCCATTCTGATTCCAGCATCGTGTCCCACATCTTTACCCAGCAACAGGAGTGAGGTGAACAGCAGCGCTCCCAGGGTCTGTCCAAGCTTCCGGACAAAGCCGTTGGCCGCAAAGTACATTCCCGCACTGTCTTCCCCGGTTTCATGTTTGTCCCAGCTGGCACAGTCGGCTGTAATGGCGTTGGGCAGAACGCCGAAAATAGACTGTGGGAGGGGAGCAAAGACTATCACCAGTCCAATGGCCAGCCAGTAGGGTATAAAGGAGACTCCCAGCAGGGATATGGCCACAAACAGAAGAAAGAACAGAATGAATCCGAATCTCATAATCCTCTTTTTGCCCAGGGATTTGGAGAATTTGTTAAGGAAGGGATAGGAGGCAAAGGTTATAGCTCCGATGATCGTTGTCAGGGGACCCTGAACTTTAGCATCCTGCAGAGCCAGGACAGTCAGATAGTAGATCAGCCCGGCTTCAAACATGGTTGTGGCCAGGTTGTAGAGTGTGGTTGATGCCACCACTACAGCATAATCCTTGTTTCTGAATACCTTTTTAATTGCCGGCATCAGGGGCTGCCGGGGAATATTCTCTTTATTAATCTTATCTGTTCCTGGTTCTTTTAAAAGGAACGCAGGGATCAGCATAAAGATGACGCCCATGGCGGCAATTCCCAGAAATGTGTACTGTATGGACTCTAGACGGGTCAGGCCGAAGGCATTCTGAAGGATATTCCAGAAGCTTCCGGAGAAGGAGACAATCAGAAATCCGGCGAACCAGAGAACCGAGTTCAAGGTCGCCAGATCCACCTTGTCGTCGGGGTGTACCGCCAGTTCCACCATAAGGGCTGTCTGGGGAATCAGGTAGCTGGTGAGGAAAAGGGTGGACAGGGAAAGCCAGACTGCCAGCCATATCATATTGATGCCGTTGATTCCTGAAATGTCGGGAACAAAGAATACCAGAACATAGCTCAAGCCCACGAAGAGGGCGGAGTAGCGCATAAAGGGAATCCGCCGTCCCAGTTTTGACTTGGTGTTATCGCTCCATGTGGCGATAAGGGGATCACTCACCGCATCAAAAATACGACCCAGAGCCATTACCAGACCGATAAATGTAAAGCTGAGAAATACAGCTTCCTGGGGAATGAAATAGGGGATTCCCGCATCTGCCGGCGGAAAGAAGAACCAGACCAGGTACAGCATATGCATCACTGTTATCAGGGCATAGCCCAGTCCTCCCAGGGCATAGATAATCTTGTTTTTGAAACTTAGTTTTTCCATAAAATGCCTTTCTATCCAGCTGGATATGTTAATTTTGATATTATGTCAGAATAGCATGAGGACGGTGAGTTGTCACTCATTTTGATAGTGTATTTTATATGTTCACAAGATTTTACGGGAATGAGTAATGAAAAAGCTCCTGCTATTTACATCCGAGTTGCCCTGAAATCCCTCCTGTGGTATTATTGTATGCAACAAAATGGGAGCAGTCTGAATGCAGTATAAATCACTTATCATTATGGACCCTGTCCAGACTCACAATATATACGGCTCGGAGCAGGTCTCTGCCATCAAAGGAATGACGGACCTTCTTCATTCCCCCATGGGAAAAGAGGAGGCTCTGGCCCGGCCTGATCTTCTGATGAAGGTAAATTTTATTTTTTCCGGCTGGGACAGCTGCATTCTGGATGAGACTTTTCTGGCGTCGGCTCCTGAACTGAAGGCTGTGTTTTACGGGGCCGGTTCTGTCAGAGATATTGTTACGCCGGCATTCTGGAATTCAGGAATCCCCCTTACCACCGCTTATGCCGCCAATGCTGTTCCCGTGGCTGAGTTTACCTTTGCCCAGATCATAATGGCTCTGAAAAAAGGGCAGTACCTGACCCGTTTGTGCAGGGAAAACAAGCGCTGGGAAGACCAGGTTCCCCTGACTCAAATCATACCGGCCTGTTACGGCTCCACAGTGGGACTGGTCTCTCTGGGAATGATCGGTTCCCGGGTTCTGGATTTTCTTCAGTCTCTGGATGTGAAGATCCTGGTGTATGATATTGTCAGAAATGAAGACCTGGCATCGGAGAAAAATTTTGAGTATGTCTCTCTGGAGACCATTTTCTCCAGCAGTGATGTGGTTTCCCTGCATACGGCGAATCTGCCGTCCCCCCGGAAGATGATCAGTGCCGGCCTTCTGGCTTCTATGAAGAAGGGAGCGGCATTAATCAATACAGCCCGGGGCGCTATTATCGACGAAGAGGGGATGATCGCTGTTCTGAAGAACCGCCCCGATCTGGAAGCCTATCTGGATGTTCTGACGCAGGACCCCCCAGAGGCGGATAACCCTCTGCTTTTTATGCCCAATGTCTATATTACACCCCATATTGCAGGCTCCATGCAGACCGAGTGCAGACGGATGGGGCAGATGGCTGTGGAAGAGTGCAGACGTTTTCTTGCCGGAGAGAAACCTCTCTGGCCTGTTACAGAAAAAATGATGGAGACTATGGCATGAAAATCACAAACAACATTATCCCCGGACTGTGTTCCATATCTTTCAGACAGCTTGAAGCGGAAGATATTATCAGTCTATGCCGTGAACTGGGCATCCCTGCCATTGAGTGGGGCGGTGATATACATGCTCCCCATGGCGATGCGGCACGAGGGAAACAGCTGTCCCGACTCTGCCGTGACGCTGGGATTTCCTGTCCTTCCTATGGTTCCTATTACCGGGTCGGCATCAGTGAAGCACAAGGTCTCCCCTTCTCAGATGTTCTGTCAAGTGCCCGGGCTTTGGGAGCAGAGACCGTAAGGGTCTGGGGAGGAATTAAGAATTATACCGAGTACAGCCCTTCCGAGCTGGATGCTGCGGTCAGGGATCTCCGGAGAATCGCCGATCTGGCGTCTGCAGAAGGGCTGACGGTTTCTCTGGAGTACCATGAAAACAGCCTGACTCATACGCCGGAAGCAGTGGAGGCACTGGATAAAGCTGTGTCCCGTCAGTCTGTCCGGTATTACTGGCAGCCGCCACATGTTCTCAATGATCAGGCCTGTTTGAATTCCCTGGTTGACCTGGGGGAGAGGCTGACCAATATCCATGTTTTTCAGTGGAGGCTGACGGAGTTTAGAGAGCAGGACAAAAGAATTGAACGCCTTCCCCTGGAAGTGGGCATCCCCCGGTGGAGACGTTTTCTGGCGGCCCTCGAGGGAAACAGAACCCATTATGCTTTTCTGGAGTTTGTTAAGGGGGATGATCCGCAGCAGCTGCGCCGGGACTGGGAATCCTTCTGTAAAATACTGGAAAAAAAATAATTATCTCTTTTTATATATATTCAGTCTGATTATGTCTTGGTAAAATCAAGTTTATGGCAGAACAGCAGTACTTGAAGCGGAATTTCTCCTTAAGCCTTTTGGACGGGATTACCTATTTTATGGGGATGATCTTTATTTCCTTTGAAAATGTAATTCCTGTGTACCTGGTACAACTGGGAGCCCGGCCGTTCTGGATTTCTCTGATTCCTGCCATCAGAAATATTGCTGTATTTATTCCGTCCATTTTCATTGTCAGGAAAATTCAGGGTTTGAACCAGCAAAAGGGGTGGATAATCAAATCCGGTCTGTTTCAGAGGCTCCCCTGGCTGTTGAGTGGATTGTTCTGTTTCTTTTTTGCTTCTGCCCATCCCCGGGCGGCGGTATTCTCCATAATGCTGGCCATATTTCTGAATAATCTGGGAGGAGGACTGTCTATTCCCTCCTTTTCCTATTTTACGGCTAAAACCATACCAGTCTCTTTGCGGGGCCGGCTTTTTGCTCTGAGAAATCTGATCAGTTATTTTTTCGGAATCCTCTGCGGAGGACTGATCACCTGGCTCCTCACCAACATTGCCTTTCCCCGTAATTATGCCGTTATTATTCTCACCGGATTCGGAATCCTGATGATTTATCTGCCGGCTTTTCTGTTTCAGGTGGAACCGGATGCCCGCAAGACTGTGGATTCCAGTGATGAGAGCCTTAAGGATTTTTTCATCCATCTGAGAGATGTTCTGGCAGGCAACCGGGACTTGCAGAATTACATAGCCGGCCGGGTCTTTTATACGCTGGGATTCTCCGCCTATACCTATTTTGCGGTCTATCTTGTCGATAAATTTAATCTGCCCGGCAGTTCTGTGGGGCTGTTTGCCATTCTGACCGCGGCCACATTTCTTCTGGTCAATCCGGTCCTTGGAATTGTTGCCGACAGGATGGGGCATCTGTTCAATCATATTGCCGCATCCCTACTGCTGGCGGCATCCACGGGCATTGCTGTTTTTTCAGATTCCTATATTGTGTCCCTTTCCATAATGGTTCTGGGAGCTGCCATGATGTGTATTCAGAATGTCAGTTTTTTTGCTCTGCCCATGGAGTTCGGGGAGGATCATGATATTCCCCTGTATTCGGGCCTGATCGGTCTTTTTGTGGGAGCTTCGTCTCTTTTAATCGTACTTTTTGCTCTCCTGGCGGAGGCTTACGGGTATATTCCAGTTTTTGCTGTCTGTTTTTTCCTTTCTTTCATCTCCCTGTTCTTCTTTAAAAGAACCGAAGATCCCCGGAAGAGGGTTGCTGAACTTCTTGGAGATGCATAGATTCAGATTATTCTCTCTCCTTCCCCGGCAGAGGCCTATGTCCAGGAATAATTCTGTAAACTGTTACTCCTGGCATAGTTCCCCGGGGTCGTCCCGATATTGGTTTTGAAACAGCGGATAAAGTGGGAAAGGTCTCCGAATCCTGAATCATAAGCCGCATCGCTGACGGTTGAGCCCTGCTTCAGCAGAGCACAGGCCAGCTGCAGCCTTCTGTGGATGATAAACTGATGAACCGTCATCCGGGTGACTTTCCGGAATTTGCTGTTCAGTGAATTCACCGAGATACCGAACTCCCTGCTCAACAGGTCCAGACTGATATCGTTTTTGATTCCCTCTTCAATAAAGAGAAGGACCCTGCGGATAAAATCTTCCTCTGAACTGCTGAATGTTTTCATATCCCTGCGGGCAGGAACGGCATAAATGTCATTGAGGAGGATGAGTAACTCTGTGAGGATCATTTTCTGCCGGATAAGAGCGGCCGGATGGTCTGATTGTAAAGCCCTTTGAGCAGCTGAATAATATTTCAGAATGGACTCGTATTCACCAGGATTTAGATGCCGGTGATGACAGAAATCGGGACTGCGGTGCCTGAAACAGGCAAAAAGATCGTAGCCCTCTGACTTCCATCCCCTTAAAAAATCATCGTGAAAGAGAATGATCTTCCGGGCGTAGTCTTCATGTTCCGGGGGCAGCGCTCTGTGAATGTCCAGGGCGTTCAGCAGAAGTATGTCGCCCTTTTGAATCTCATAGAGAATATTTCCCACCATGTAGTTCATTCTGTCGGTTTCACAGATGTAAATTTCATTGATTTCATGCCAGTGCCAGGGGGCAGCGAAGCCCGGTTTGCTCACTGGAGAACTGAGGCTGAAGGGGCCGGAAAAGGTTTCTCTGGATGGTTCCATTGAAAAATTATACTGAATTTTGTGAAAAATGCATATAAAGATGGTGAAAATGCAAAGATTTATGCAAATATCTGCGTTTATGATGGGAGTCAGGAAAACAAACTGATTCTAAATAAATAGGGGGCATTCCAGTGGAACTGAAGACTTTTCTGGATGACATCGAAAGCAGACTAAATGAGCAGCAGGAACAGATGATCCTCCGCCAGTGGGAAGAGTTCGTCAACGGCCGCTGGAATGAACCCTATTTCTCTCCCGAGCGGGAGAAGTCTCCCTCCTCCATACAGTGGCCTGAGATCAATATCAATGACTGTCTGGAAAGTGATGAGCTCATGGTGATTCATCAATTCAGCACAGTCTCCGCCAACCTGGCTACCGGATGCGGCGGTCTTCTGTTTGTCAGGCCCAATTTCGGAGTGGGAACCCTGCCGTCCCTGTTCGGGGCACCCCCTTTTATCATGCCCCG
>JAQQAM010000253.1 GCA_028532905.1 Spirochaetales bacterium | reverse complement strand
ACACTTTCTCTCCTATCGTTCTGTTGAACAAGGCATTGCTGTGAGGACCCAGAATCTGGCCTTCAATGCGCTTTTGTTCTTCTACCGAAATATTCTGGAGGTGGAGGTCAGGGACCTGGAAAGTTCAATAAGATCCAAAGTTCCAGCCAGGCTGCCGGTTGTGCTGACAAGGGATGAAGTAGATCGTATTATTACTCACCTGCCCTCGCAGCATAAACTGATGGCCAATCTTATTTATGGCGGCGGTCTGCGGCTGAGCGAATGCCTGTCTTTGAGAATTAAAGATGTGAACAAGGAGAAACAGACTGTTCATGTTATCCAGGGAAAAGGAAATAAGGACAGATTCACCCTTTTGCCATCAAAGCTGGGACCTCAGCTGGAGGAGCAGATTACATACAGTAGAAACCTGTACTGTGCAGACAGAAGAGAATGCAGACCGGGTGTATCAATGCCCGGAAGTCTGCAGTTGAAGTATCCTGCGGCAGACAAAGAATGGAAATGGTTCTGGCTGTTTCCGTCAAGAGATTTCAGCGCCGATCCCTACACGGCAAAGATGGTACGGCATCATATTCATCCATCAACCCTGCAAAGGAGCTTTCGAACGGCTGTCAGACTTTCAGGAATAGAGAAACGGGCAACAGTCCATACACTCAGACACAGTTTCGCAACCCATCTTCTGGAATCCGGATATGATATAAGAACGATTCAGACTCTTCTAGGGCATGCCTCTGTGGAAACAACAATGATTTATACTCATGTGGCCGGGAAAAACAGAATGGGAGTCATCAGTCCTCTGGACCGGGATTGACCATAAAAAATTATCCCCGGCAGAGACACCGGGGATGTTATTACAGGCCAACAGATATTAAGAGTTATCTTCCACGGCAGTGGTGGCGGCTCCGCTGACTTCCGGTTTAAATACAGGTAGATTGGAAGCTTCCCACTCCAGCCAGGCACCGTCATATATCTTCAGATTACGGTAACCCGCATTATAGAGGGCGGCATAGGTATTGGCTGCCCTGACTGAACTCTTACAGAACATGATGATCTCTTTATCGGGTGTGATTCCCATTTCTTTGTACAGGATTCTGTTATGAGAGACAGGACGGAAGGTTGTCCCCTTTTCATCGTTCACGAACATATTCCGTTCGTGGTTGATATGGATGGCACCGGGAATGGTTCCTTCTGCATACTCGTCAAAAGAGCGGACATCGATCAGTACAATATCTTCATCCGGATCATCAATAAGTCCCCAGATTTTTCCTTTTTTTTCGATCATGGATTTATCCAGGGCAGATGCTGTATAGGCAGCGGGAGTGACAGAACTTGCTTTTTTTGTCTCTTTCAGACCTTCATCAAGAAGAGCAAGGAATCCGCCGGAAATAATTTTGATGTCCCCTTTATGACCATAGATTTTCAAGGTCCAGAAGAGCCTGGTAGCATCCATATTCTTATTGTCATCATAGATAAGGATATTAGTGTTTTCCGTAAGTCCAGCCTTGCCGGCAGCCTGTTCGATAATCTCGGGAGTTGCCAGAGTATTGGGAACAGGATCCGAGATCATTATGGCTTTACGCTCGATATTAACGGCAGTTTCAATATGCCCTTTTTCATAGGAAGAGGCTTTCTGGGCATCCACCAGGGTATAGCCCTTTTCCATAAGTTTTACAGCTTCTTTAGCACTGACAATCAGTGTATCTGATTCTGCATAATCAATAAAAGAACAGGCAGTGATGGAAATAAGCAGTAAGGCAGCCAGTATGAAACCGGCAGGAATTTTATTCTTTTTCATTCGAAAATATCCTTTTTGGCATATAGTTATTATTCAATAATTAGCATTGATCCTCTTGAGTTGTCAATAAAGTTCATATTCAGACTCAATAAAAATAAAGCTTGATAGAATGAATAATTATCCTCATAAAATCATAGTGGATTTATAAGGTTTCATAAAAATACTGTACATGGCAAGTATTTTGTAAAATTCACTGGACATAGCAAGTATTTTGCAGTTATATAATCAATAGATAAAGTTATATAAATAAGAATATATACATAAAAAAGTATCAATTAAACTGTTAGTAATAATCCAAGGAGTAGTCATATGTCCAAGAAAGTTCTAGTAGTAGGCGGAGTAGCCGGTGGTGCATCAGCTGCGGCAAGATTAAGAAGAATCAGCGAAGAAGATCAGATTATCGTGTTCGAAAAAGGTCCTCATGTCTCTTTTTCAAACTGCTGTCTTCCCTATCACCTGAGCGGTATGATTCAGAATGCCGAAGACCTTGTTCTGATGTGTCCTGAGCTGTTTAAAACTCAGTATAATATTGATGTACGAACACAGAATGAAGTTGTTTCCATAGATAGAAAAGCCAAAGAAGTTGTCGTTAAAAAAGTTGACACCGGAGAAGAATACAGAGAATCCTACGATAAACTCGTCCTTTCTCCCGGTGGAAAACCCATTGTTCCTCCCATCCCCGGTATTGATAAAGTAAAGACATACACCATCAGAAACGTTGTGGATATTGATAAGCTTGCCAAAGCCATTAAAACAGATGGTGTTAAAAACGTCTCTGTCATCGGCGGCGGTTTTATTGGTATTGAGACAGTAGAGAACCTGAAAGAAGCCGGTTACAACGTAACTCTGGTGGAAGCTATGCCTCAGATTCTAAGAATCCTTGATTCTGATATGGTACAGATCCTCCACAAAGAACTGATAGACCATGGTGTCAATCTTGTTCTTGATGACAAAGTAACTTCCTTTGAAGAAGATACGATTGTTCTGGAATCGGGAAAGAAGGTCGATGCCGATGTCGTTGTTCTGGCAATCGGAGTTTCTCCTGAAACAGATCTGGCCAAAGGGGCTCAGCTGGAGATCGGAAAAACCGGAGCCATTAAAGTAGATCAGAACTATAGAACAGTAGACAGAGATATCTATGCTGTGGGTGATGCAATTGAAGTGTACAGCTATCTCTTCAATGATTACTTTAAACTTCCCCTTGCCGGACCTGCCCAGAAACAGGCCAGAGGTGTTGCCGATCATATCAACGGTATGAAAATCGACAACAGAGGTTATATCGGATCTTCCATTTTGAAAGTTTTTGATTACAATGCAGCCTCTACCGGTATGACTGCCGATTTCATCAAAGCCAGAAACCTCAATATAGATTTTGATTATGTAAGAGTCATTCCCGGAGATAAGGTGGGACTGATGCCAACGGCCAAAAGTCTTCACTTCAAACTGATTTATGAAGTGCCCACAGGTAAGATTCTGGGAGCCCAGGCCATCGGTAAAGGAAATGTGGACAAGAGAATCGATGTAATTGCCACTGTTATCAAGTTTGGCGGTACCATCAGAGACCTTCAGGATCTTGAACTCTGCTATGCTCCCCCCTTCGGAACAGCCAAGGATGTCGTTAACTTTGCCGGATATGTGGCAACCAACCGTCTCCATGATGTTTTCAAGCAGGTTGGTGTAGCGGATATGAGAGATCTGGTAGATAAAGGCGCCGCCATCTTCGATGTGAGAGAAGAGGATGAATACGCCCTGTCTCATATAAAGGGAGCCAAGAACATTCCCTTAAGCCAGCTCAGAGACAGAATTGATGAGTTCCCCAAAGACAGAAACATCTACCTCCACTGCCGAAGCGGTCAGAGAAGCTACAATGCCACTCTGGCACTGCAGAACCTTGGCTTCAAAAGGGTGTATAATGTGTCAGGCGGATTTATGGGAATCTCCTTCCATGAGTACTACCACGACAAGGCAACAGGCAGAGAGCCTATCGTAACAGATTATAATTTCGATTAAGAGAAGGATATATAATGAATAACAAAATTGAAAATATTCTGGGATTTGTGCTTATTGCACTGATTCTGGTCTTCGGAGGAGCCTTTCTGGGAACCCAGATGCTCTATCTCAGACTTCTGGTGGGAATTGGTTTCGGTTTTGCCCTGACCAGAGGATTTATGGGCTTTGCCGGAAGTGTCAACAGAGCCTACCGTACCGGATCTTCCAAACTGATGCGGATTCTGATGTGGATGTTCCTGGGAACCGCGGCTGTATCTGTCGCCTTCCTGTATGGAGCCGATCCTACCTCCTACAATCTCTGGATTAATCCCATTAACCTGGGTCTGATTCTGGGAGGTCTGTTTTTCGGATTCGGCATGACCTTTTCTTCCTGCTGTGCTTCAGGTGTACTGACTGACCTGGTAACCGGTCTCCCCAGAGCCCTGGTGACTCTCTTTTTCTTCGGTCTGGGTGTCTTTGTCGGTTTCCCCGTACAGAAGACTCAGTCCTGGGTAACTGATTCCTGGTTCTCCTCTCCTACCGGAGAACAGCTGGGCGGCGGTGTCTTCATGCCTGACTGGTTTATGTGGGACGGTGCCAGCGGATATATCGGTGCGGTCGTTCTGACAGCCCTATTTGCCGGGATTGTTATCTACCTGTCCAGAAAGTTTGAAGATAAACAGAAATCAGCCGGAAAATTCTCCGGTGTCGGTTCCGAAATTGAGCAGGACAAAGAGTATGATGAGAAACCTGTCAAACTCTTCAGCAAAGAAACATACGAGATTCTTTTTGTAAGACCCTGGAAAATGAGAACCGGTGCTATTGTAATTGCGGTTTTCTTCAGCATCCTGATGGGTGTTACCAGAGCCGGTTGGGGAGCCTCAACTGTATACGGTCTGTGGTTTGGAAAACTGCTGATGCTTTTCGGACTCTCCTCCAAAACTCTGGCGGCTTTTACCCATTTCCCTGCCACGTTCTTCCAGACATCAATCTTCGCCCACCCTGTTTCAGTACAGAACATTGGAATTATTCTGGGAACCATTATAACTCTGCTTCTGTCCGGAACATTCAAGGCCACATTTCTGTCTGAAATTAAAATAAAACCCAAAGAGATCCTCCTGTTTGCTATGGGCGGTCTGTTTATGGGATTTGGAACCAGACTGGCCAATGGATGTAATGTAGGGGCTCTCTACACACCTATTGCCAACTTCTCTCTCTCAGGATGGCTCTTCCTGATCTTCCTGACCGCCGGAGGAGTTATCGGTAACAAAGTTGCCATGAAAAACGCAGACAGCTGCGTAAACTGATTATAAAATAATAAGTTACTGATTATTCAGACAGGCTGTATTTTCTGATACAGCTTGTCTGATTTGTTTTTTTCTATCTATAATTGCATATATAATGAACAAATATACCAAGAGAAAATTGATTGAATTCTCTATCTCAACTACCAGTGTACTGACCATCTTTATTGTGTGGTATGTAGTGGCGGAAATGAAGATTTTCCCTGAGTATTTTATACCGGCGCCAGCCAGTGTCTGGGAAGCGTTTAAGGAGATTGCTTTAACAGGCTACCGGGGAGGGACCCTTCTACAGCATCTGGGAGACAGCCTGTTCAGGGTGATTTCCGGTTTTATCCTGGCCTGTTTCATTGCCATACCTCTTGGTATGTTCATGGGATTCAACTGGAAGATAAAAGCGGTATTCGATCCTATCGTCGAGTTTTACCGTCCCCTCCCGCCTCTGGCTTACTACACCATACTGGTCATTTGGCTGGGGATTGAAAATGAATCCAAAATAACACTTCTGTTTCTGGCAGCCTTCCCTCCCCTGTCCATCAGTGCCATGTCGGCTGTGGCAGCAGTACCGATGGAACGGATTCATACGGCCCGGTCTCTGGGAGCCGGAAGACTACAGATTTTCACTCATGTTATTTTCCCGTCCTGCCTTCCGGGGATATTTACCGGTATGCGGGTCAGCATCGGGTTTACCTATACGACCCTGGTGTCATCCGAGATAGTAGCGGCGACATCGGGTATCGGCTGGATGGTTCTGGATGCGGGCAAGTTCCTCAGAGGGGATGTCATGTTTATGGGTATTTTTGTTATGGGTATCACAGGGATAATACTGGACAGACTCATCAGAATTGCAGAAAAAATAATTATTCCCTGGAAAGGGAAAGGATAATAAGAGGGGTAAAAATGAATAAGAAAATTGTACTGCTTTGTGTATTGCTGGCAGGCATAGCCATGGTTTCCGCAACCGCTGCCGGTCAGAGTGAAAGTTCTGATCTTCCCGGGCGTGTTGTTATAGGGTATCAGGCTATTCCCAACGGGCAGATTATCTCCAAGGACTTCGGATGGTTTGAAGAAACTGCCGGTGTACCTGTTGAATGGGTTCAGGTCAACTCGGGTTCCGAACTGAATACGGGACTGGCTGCCGGTAGCATCGATATCGGTCTGTCAGGAAGCAGCGGTATTGCTGCCGGCATTGCCAACCAGGTACCCTTTGATGTGATCTGGGTTCACGATATTATCGGTGACAATGAAGCCCTTGTGGTAAAAGAAGATTCAGGAATCACAGACATTCAGAGTCTTGCGGGAAAGAAGATTGCGGTTCCCTTCGGAGCCACAACCCACTACCACCTGCTCGCGGCTCTCGAGCTGGAAGGTGTTGATCCCGAAACAGTTCAGATTTTTGATATGCAGCCACCAGACGCTCTCGCCGCATGGCACAGAGGAGACATTGACGGCAGCTTTATCTGGGAGCCCACACTGGCCAAGATGCTGGAATCCGGTGGAGAGGTTCTGATTTACTCCAGAAAGCTCTCAGAAAACGGATACCTTACGGGAGATATTACGGTTGCCAGAAAAGGGTTTGCCGAAAAATACCCCGACCTTGTTGTGAAGTATATTGCCTCTGAAATCAAGGCTGTTGACTTCTATAACAATGATCCCGAAGCCGCTGCAGAAGCGGTCAGCCGTCAGTTTGACATTCCCCAGGCAGAAGCTCTCCGACAGATGAAGAGTCTTGTTCTTCTGACCGGTCAGGATCAGTTGACATCTGCTTATATGGGCACCAGTGACAGCATTGGCAACCTGGCTTCCGTCCTGAAGGCAACAGCCGATTTTCTGGTAAGCCAGAACACCATCAAGTCCGCTCCGGATGTGGATGTTTTCAAGGCTGCCCTTCATCCCGAATATATTGAACAGGCTCTGGAGCAGTAAAAACAGGATGAATCTTCTTGAACTGGAAAATATTTCAGTAGATTTTACAACAAAGAAAGGAACTCTTTCTGCGGTCAAAGATGTGTCTCTGACCATCGGAAAGGGTGACTTTATCAGTATTGTCGGTCCATCAGGATGTGGCAAATCCACACTCCTGAATGTGATCGGCGGCTTTCTCCCTCCTTCGGGAGGGACGATTCTCCAGAAGGGCAAAGCCCTTAAAGGGCCCGGCAGGGAGCGGGGTATTGTTTTCCAGAAACCAGCACTCTATCCCTGGCTCAATGTGGAACAGAATGTGGGATTCGGCCTCAAAATGAGAGGGATCAGCAAAGGGGAAAAGCAGAAGATCGTTTTAGACAATCTGAAGCGGGTTCAGCTTTCCGACTTTGCCCATATGCACAGCTATGAGCTTTCCGGGGGTATGCAGCAGCGTGTTGCCATTGCCCGTATTCTGGCAAATGATCCTGAAATTCTCCTGATGGATGAACCCTTCGGTGCCCTGGATGTTCTGACCAGAGAACATCTGCAGGATGAACTTCTGAAAATATGGCGGGAGACCCATAAAACAGTCATTCTCATAACCCACAGTGTGGAAGAGGCGATCTACCTTTCCACATCGGTTTATGTCATGTCCGAGCTCCCCGGCCGGCTGATTAAAAAGGTGGAGACTCCCTTCAGCACAGAATATGCGGACAGAGATATCAGAGAAGTGAAATCTTTGCCCGAATTTGTCAGTCTCCGGGAAGAAGTCCTCAGCTACATCTGGTCCTAGCAAATGCGAACCGGGTCATTGAAACAGCAGAAGACCTCCATTCTATTCCTGTATCTTGTCATCTGGTTTGTATCCAGTCTTTTCTTCCTGACAGATTACCCCTTTGTCCACAGTGATGAGCCCTGGCTGAGCGGACTGACCCGCAGCATGATGGACAGTTCATCCCTGAGCAGCACGGAGGACTTTTTTGATCTGTATGAGCGGAACCCCCATGCCCTTAAGGTTCTCTTTCATCTGCTGCAGATGCCTTTTATCAGGCTTTTGGGCTACTCGCTGTTTTCTGTCAGACTCCTGTCTCTCACAGCAGGTCTCATATCCCTGTACC
>JAQQAM010000252.1 GCA_028532905.1 Spirochaetales bacterium | reverse complement strand
CCGAGTAGTAGAACTGGTCAGTGATATCCCTCTTGCTGCTTCCGTGAGAGTGTCTCGGGTGCGTGGTGCTCACATAGGGCACACGACCGGTGTCCACTATGTTTTTTCACTTAAAACTCAGGGCATCCTCATCATATTTTACCGCTATTTCATCACAGACATTGGCCAGGAGCCTTTTAATCTCTCCCAGCTCTACCAGTCTGAAATTAAACTGCTGACAACGGGAACGGATGGTGGCGGGCACCTTATGGATCTCGGTAGTGGCGAAAATAAAAATGATATAGGGAGGCGGTTCTTCAATAGTCTTCAACAGGGCGTTGAAAGCACTGTTGGAAAGCATGTGAACCTCATCGATAATATAGATCTTGTATCGGGAACTTCCGGGACCGAAGAGGACTTCATCCTTGATTTCCCTAATATCGTTTACACCGGTATTGGACGCCCCGTCTATTTCAATGACATCCATGGAATTACCACGGGCAATTTCCTTACAGTTGGAACAGACTCCGCAGGGAGTGATACTGGCTCCTTCTTCACAGTTCAGAGACCGGGCCAGAATACGGGCTGATGAAGTTTTTCCCACACCTCTGGGACCGGAAAACAGATAGGCATGTGCAATTCTGCCGGACTCAATCGAGTTTTTCAGAGTGGCTACAACAAAATCCTGTCCTGACAGTTCCATCAGGGACTGGGGTCTTTTCCGTGAGGCGGTTACTTCAAATTCCATATGGTGACAGTATAGCTGAAAGGGGGGCTCACAGCAAGGTTGACCTGCTTTCAAAAAAGGGCAAAAAAAATCCCCTCAGCTCCACTCAAGCGGGTCATGACACATCAAACGATCACTTACGGCTGCTACCTTCCGGTCCTGACCGGGTTGGGCGATGTTCAATTGCATGGAGCCTGAATCTCAACACTGAAGGGAATTACGGAGAGGGGGGGATTCGAACCCCCGGTACATTGCTGTACATACGCTTTCCAAGCGCACACCTTCGGCCTCTCGGTCACCTCTCCAAAATAAAAAAACATGAACTGCAGAAGGTTCCGCAACCCATTATATGCCCAAGAGGGTTCGAACCTCTGACCTTCAGTTCCGCAAACTGACGCTCTATCCAGCTGAGCTATGGGCACATGATCGGAGAGGGAGGGATTCGAACCCTCGGTACGGTTACCCGCACAACACCTTAGCAGGGTGCCACCTTCGGCCGCTCGGTCACCTCTCCTGGCTTGTTCTTATAAACCAGAATTAATAAATTAATACTGCGGTCTAAAAAACTACGGAGAGGGTGGGATTCGAACCCACGGTAGGTCTCCCTACGCTGGTTTTCAAGACCAGATCCTTCGACCGCTCGGACACCTCTCCAAAAACCGTAGCTAAAAATATATTAAGTCTTAATCTTTGTCAAGCCTTGTGGGTCATTAGATACTCGCCTCCGGGTTTTTTGTCTTTGCCAGAGTCTTTTTTATAATTATAATGGGCATATGAATATAATTAGAAAGAAAGCCCTCAAAGATGTGGGTTACGATTTTATCCCCCGGGAATTTCTTCCGGAGGGTGAAGACGAATACTATATCCGAAACAGACAGATGAGTGACAGCAAGTCCTACCGGCAGCTCTCAGCCCATGAAATAGAGGTTCTTGTCAAAAATGAGAATTCCGCAGATAACTGGAATAATATTTTTGTAACGGACAAGTTCAACCCCAAGCTGGTCAAACACAATCAGTTTCATGGAATGATCCGTATCGGAAATCTTGAAAACTACTCTCTCGAGTTTCACGACATTCCCTTTCCAGTGGGAATCTATAATTCAAAAATAATTTCCTGTGATCTGGGTTCCAATATATCCATCAGCAATGTGAGTATTCTATCCCACTATATTATTGATGATGAGGTCATCCTTCAGAACATCAATGAGCTTGTCACAACCAACTACGCCAAATTCGGTAATGGAATCGTCAAGGAAGGGGAAGAGGAAGACGTCAGAATCTGGGTGGAAGTCAGCAATGAGAACGGCGGCAGAAAAGTCATCCCCTTTGACGGCATGACAGCAGGAGATGCCTGGCTCTGGTCCCATTACCGGGACAGAACGCAGGTCCTGGATAAACTTAAAAAAATGACCCAGAACAGCTTTGATGCCAGAAGAGGTTATTACGGAAGAATCGGCACAAGATCCGTATTGAAACACTGCCGCATCCTGAAAGATGTGACAATCGGTAGCGATGCCTATATCAAAGGGATAAACAAGTTGAAAAATCTCACTATCAACAGCTCCGAAAAAGCACCCACCCAGATTGGAGAAGGTGTGGAGATGGTGAATGGTATTGTCGGTTTTGGATGCCATATTTTTTACGGCGCCAAGGCTGTCCGCTTTATAATGGATGACCATTCAAATCTGAAGTACGGAGCCCGTCTGATCAACTCCTTTCTGGGAAACAACTCCACCATTTCCTGTTGTGAAGTTCTCAATGCCCTGATCTACCCGGGGCATGAGCAGCACCATAACAGTTCCTTTCTCTGTGCCTCCACCATTCTGGGACAGAGCAATATGGCCTCGGGAGCCACTATCGGTTCCAATCATAATTCCAGAGGCAATGACGGGGAGATAAGCGCCGGCCGGGGATTCTGGCCCGGATTAAGCACCAGTCTGAAACATAACTGCCGCTTTTCCTCTTTTAATCTTTTGGTGAAAGGCGCCTATCCGGCGGAAATCAATAATCCTCTTCCCTTTTCCCTTATTTCCAACAGTGAAGCCAGTGATTCTCTGAATATCATCCCGGCTTACTGGTTCCGTTACAATATGTATGCCCTGGCCAGAAATGCCTGGAAATACGGAGCCCGGGATAAACGGATAGACAAGAAACATCTGATAGCTTTTGATTATCTGGCTCCGGATACGGTAAATGAGATTTTTACTGCCATGGATATTATGAGACAGGCCATGGAAAAATCCGAAGAGTTTCAGAATCAGAATGATCACATCTCCCCCCATGACTTCATGTGTAATTCTGATATTTCTGTTCTGAAAATAAATACAATCGAAAACGGAAAACGGGATGTTAATATCATCAAACCCTGCGCTGCCTACAGGGAATACCGGGATATGCTGATCTACTATGCCGTAAAGACAGTTGTGGATGCAGATATTGAAGCTCCTGTTCTTCTGAAACGGATGAAAGACAGCGGAGAGAGAACCAATTGGGAAAATGTGGGCGGTCAGCTCATTAGAAAGTCAAAAGTTCAAAAAATTCTCAAAAAAATTGAAGATGACCGGATCGGCAGCTGGGATGAGATTCACGAGTATTACAAATATGAGGCGGAAAAATATCCCAGAGATCTGACTGATCACGGCATTGCCTCCTTTAGAGAACTGCTTCAGCTGGAATCTCTTGAAGAGAATGAAACTTCGGTCAGGGACTTTATCTCCAGGTCACTGACAATCAGCTCCAGACTCACTGAACGCTGTTATGAATCCAGAGCCAAGGATTACAGCAACAGTTTCAGAAACATGATGTACAGTAGCGATGAAGAACGGGATGCGGTTGTGGGAGCCCTTGATGAGAACAGCTTCATCATTAAGACAAAGGATGATGCCGCCGAACTGGAAAATCGTATTAAAAACTATCTGAACTGATAATAAAAACCCCTTTTGCTCCAGGTTGTACCGGCAAAAGGGGTTATCTCTGCAGATGATTTGATCCGCTACTAATCTGATCAGGAAATGATATCGTAAATCCGTTCCAGATCTTCTTCTGAAAAATAGGAAATCTCAATTTTACCTTTCTTGAGGTTTCCCTTCACTTGCACTCTTGTGCCGAAATGATCAATAAACTTTTGTTCAATCCCCAGTATTTCAGGAATTTTATTTTTGGGAAGGGCTGCCGGCTTTTCCCGGTTCTGCAGTCTTTTCCCCTGATTCAGATCTTCCACCATTCCCTCTGCAGCACGTACGGACAAACCGTCATCCTTTATTCTGCTGTGGAGTATCTTCTGATCTGCCGGATTGATAACAGACAGGATCGCACGGGCATGTCCGGCAGAAATAAATCCCTGGTTCAGAGATTCCTGAATATCCATCGGCAGATTAAGGAGCCGCAAACTGTTGGCTATGGTGGATCTTTTTTTTCCGACTTTTTCTGCAATCTCCTGCTGGCTCAGATCCAGAGTATCCATAATATGTTTATAGGCTCTGGCCTCTTCAATGGCTGTCAGATCTTCCCTCTGAATATTTTCAATAAGGGCAATTTCCAGTTTTTCCTCGTCAGAAAAGTCTCTGACTATGGCTGGAATAGCAGTCTTACCCGCCAGCTGTGAGGCTCTGAAACGGCGCTCTCCGGCGATGATTTCGTAGGAATCACCGATTTTTTCAACCAGTATAGGTTGAATAACTCCTCTGGAGGTAATGGAGTCTGCCAGTTCCTGAAGGGATTCCTCGGAGAATATTTTCCGGGGCTGATCGGGATTGGCTCTGATGGCAGAAATCTCTATCTCCGTAACAGCATTCTGAATCTCCTCGGGAATGACTGCTGTTTCCTGATTATCATTATCATCCAGGCTCAACAGGGCATCCAGCCCCATTCCGCCGAGTGCTTTTTTCTTAGACACGCTTAATAACCTCTCCGGTCAGTTTTTCATAACATTTGGCACCAATACAATTCCTGTCATACAGATTTATAGGTACACCATGGGAAGGGGCCTCGGACAAACGAATATTTCTGGGTATAACCGTTGAAAATACCATTTCCGGGTGCTGACGGAAGCTGTCTGATACACTCTTGATGACTTCCTTTCCCAGATTGGTTCTGGAGTCATACATGGTAAAGATGATTCCTCCAATTTTCAGTGCCGGGTTAACAGACTTCTGAATCCGTTTGATTGTCATGGAATACATATATTTAAGACCCTCAAGGGCAAAATACTCACACTGAAGAGGAATCAGAACCGTATCGGCGGCTACAAATCCATTGATTGTCAGAACCCCCAGGGAAGGAGGACAGTCTATCAGGATGTAATCATAGGAATCTCGGATGGGACTCAGGGCTTTCTTCAAAAACTGGAGAGAGTCTTTCTTGTCCACTTTTCCAAGCTCTACAGTGGCTCCGGAAAGGTTCAGATTGGACGGAAGAATATCCATTCCTTTCTGAGGGGTCTGCTGAACAGCCTTTTTTACTGAAATCTGACCAAGAAGAACTTCATACACACTGTTATCCGTATCTCTGATTCCCAGGCTGCTGGAAAGGTTACCCTGAGGATCAAAATCTACAAGAAGGACCTTTTTTCCCGCTTCCGCCATATAGGCACCGATATTAACAGTGGTGGTGGTTTTTCCCACTCCGCCTTTCTGGTTTGCGAATACAACAACTTTTGCCATAGAGTGAATTATATCCGAACAGTTATTTCTTGTCACTTCAATCATTAAATGTTGACCAACATGTTGGAATTTTATACCTTATTCAGAGTAATATAATTTATTATCTATATAGCATAAGATCCTTGAGATATATGTAAACAAGAGTCGGTGTGATATACCCGACAGAAAACAGGAGCAAAAAATGATTACTGAAAAAGTACAGCAGGCTTTGGAAGATGTAAGACCTTCTCTTCAGGCCGATGGCGGTGATATAGAGCTGGTGGAAGTAAAGGAAGACGGAACAGTCATGGTTAAACTGCAGGGAGCCTGTGCCGGATGTCCCATGTCCCAGATGACTCTGAAACAGGGAGTGGAAGCCTACCTGAAAAAACAGATCCCCGAAGTTAAATCCGTTGAGTCAGTTTAAATTCTTTTTTAAAGTACTTTGTTCCGATAATTAATAAAGCTTGATTTTTTTATTTTATGCTTTAAATTTCTAGTTACGGTCGTCATACTGAGGGTCATTACTAAACAGAGGAACCAATAATGAGTGCTTCATTTCAGAAAGAATTCAATAAGTCTTTACTAGATAAAGATTTATTATATAAATTTCCCAAAATTGAATTACATCGACATTTAGAGGGTACCTTTGATTTAGATACCCTCTATGATTTATCCGTTAAAAATGATCTGGATACTCCCAGAGATAAAGCGGAATTCAAGGAATTTTGTCAGTTTCCCAAAGACCATGATTCTGACTTTCTTCTTTTTCTCGGAAAATTTCACAATTACTGGTATAAATCTCTGGATGATGTCTCAAAAATTGTCTTCAATTCTGTAAAGAATATCAAGAAAGAAGGACTTCATTATATTGAGCTCCGGTTTTCTCCTGAACATTATGCCCTGGTAAATGATTTTGACAGACTGGATATTACCAAACTGGTTATTGAAGCAGCCGACCAGGCAGCCCGTCAGACCGATCTGAAAATCAAATATATTCTTACCTTTAACAGAGGCAAACAGAAAGCTGATGAAATGATAGACCTTTACAAAAAGGTTCTGGATCTGAATATTGACAGTATTGTCGGTGTTGATCTGGCAGGTGATGAAACAAATTTCCCACCGGAACAATTTATCAAGTTTTTTGATTTTGTAAAAAATGTAGGAATTCATAAGATTGATATTCATGCCGGAGAAGTCACTGATTCCAGTCAGATATGGACTGCCATAGATAAACTTCATGCAGACAGAATAGGACATGGAGAATCCAGTATTCATGATGAGAAACTCCAGCTGGAACTGATAAAGCGTCAGATATATCTCTGTCAGTGTGTCATATCCAATTTTCAGACAGCAGCATGGTCAGATACACCATCCCATCCCCTGCCCCGTTTATTCAGAAAAAATGTTCCCGTTTCCATCAGTTCGGATGATCCGACCATACAGAATGCAACACTGGTTGATGATTACAGAACAATTATTAAAAACTTTGATTTCACATTTCAGGATCTGGTGAAGATAAACTTTGATACCATTGATGCTTCTTTTCTTTCTGAAGATCAGAAAAGCACCATGAAAGAGGATTACTCCCAGGCTCTTGATTCCTTTATCAAAGAAAATTCCTAACAATTTATCCACAGCTCTCTTAAGCATTTTTTTCTCAATAAAATTCGATTAATTGTATTAATAATAAGGATATAGACAGGAATTTCTCAATTTCAATCCAATTTATCAACAAGTTATACACAGGCACAGGTGCTTTTGTTATGATTTTTTCCAGTCCTGATTATTTTAGATAAAGAATATAACTCAGAAATGAAATGATGAGGGGAAAGATCTTTTTAGGGTTTTATTTCCAGAGGTCTTCGTATATGGTCCCATGGCAGCATAAATCTGTTTATATTGTAACCAGCCAATAATGTTTCACGTGAAACAGATGGATTACCATATAATTAGTTCCTGGAATCCGGTTTCATTCTTATCCATTTAGTATAAGCATCTGTCATTTTACATAACTATAGTCTCTATGTTTCACGTGAAACATTTCTCATAGGGGAATTACCAATAGAAAAAATCCCGGAGAGTTCCAGCCCAGTATATTGTTTCACGTGAAACATCAAAAAAAAAGCTGCACCACCAGGATGCAGCTGAAATAGTTTTACTTTATATTATTCTTCTGTTTCACGTGAAACATCATCTGTAACAGCCTCGATTTCAGATGATTCTGCTTCTTCAGTTTCAGAACCATCAATTGAATCCTCTGATTCATCCAGATCTTCATCTTCATCATTTTTCTGAACAGCTACACCAACAAGAGTATCATTATCACTGATATTAACGATTCTAACACCGAATGCATTTCTTCCTATTACGGAGATTCCATCAAGATTCAGTTTGATAGCTTTTCCCAGGGATGAAATACAAATCAGGGAATCCGTTTCACAAACAGACATAACAGATACAAGCTTGCCGGATTTATCATTAACATTATAGGCTTTCTGTCCCTGAGTTCCTCTACCATGAGGATTAAACTCACTGAACTCAGTTCTCTTTCCATAGCCCTTCTCTGAGATCAGGAAAAGCTGTTTATCATCAGAAACACAGGCTACTCCGATCAGGATATCATCTCCATTGAGTCTGATTCCCCTCACACCGTGAGAATTTCTTCCCATACAGCGGACAGAATCCTCATGAAAACGCAATCCCTTTCCGTTTCTGGTAATAATCATAATATCTTTGCTGCCGTCGGTAAGCTCTGCTGATACAAGATGATCATCTTCATCCAGGTTTATGGCTATAATTCCTCTGGTCTTGGCATTTCTGAAGTCATAGGTGGAAACTCTTTTCACAACACCCTTCTGAGTGGCCATAAAAAGGAAGTTATCTTCGGAAAACTCTTCCAACTGAACCTGGGTTGTTATCTCTTCTTCAGCTTCAAATTCAAACATGGTTTTAAGATGTTTTCCTCTGGAAGCTCTGGAACCTTCAGGAATCTCATATACCTTGAGCCAGTAGGCTTTCCCTGCACTTGTTACAAAGAGAATATAACTGTGGGTATTGGCCAGGAAAATATGTTCAATAAAGTCGCCATCCTTTAATGTGGCAGAATTGGAACCTTTTCCTCCTCTTCCCTGCTCTTTATAAGCACTTAAGGGGATTCTTTTAATAAAACCTCTATTGGAAATCAGAACAACCATGTCCTCTTTCTCGATAAAGTCCTCCATATTCATGGAGCCAATCTCTTCCAGACGGATTTCAGTCCGTCTTTCATCACCATATTTTTCTGCAACTTCTCTGGTCTCATCCTGGACAACCGCCAGAATTTTCTCTTCATGGGCCAGAAGGTCTTCCAGATAATCAATATATTTTTTGATTTCAGCCAGTTCATCCAGTATTTTCTGGGTTTCCAGACTAGTCAGTTTCTGAAGACGCATATCCAGAATAGCCTGCGCCTGTACCTCAGAGAAATCAAATCTCTCCATCAGGTTGGCTCTGGCCATATTCACATTGGCGGATTTTTTGATGATTTCAACGACTTCATCAATATTTTCAAGGGCTTTTTTAAGTCCTTCCAGAATATGGGCTCTGGCTTTTGCCTTTTTCAGCTCATACTCCGACCTTCTTCTGATAACAATCTGTCTGTGGTGAATAAAATGGTCCAGAAGATCTCTTAAGGTACAGACCTTGGGCATTCCGTTTACCAGAGCCAGGTTATTTACATTAAAGTTCACCTGAAGATTTGTATGAGAGAACAGAAGATTCAGAACGACCTTGGGAGAAACATTCCGTTTCAGCTCCATTACAACTCTCATTCCGTTTCTGTCTGACTCATCTCTCAGATCAGAAATACCTTCTATCTTTTTCTCCCGAACAAGTTCGGCAATTCTGATAACCAGATTGGCCTTATTCACCATATAAGGGAGCTCGGTGACAATAATGGCATCTTTTTCGGCTGTCATCTCTTCCAGATGATATTTGGCACGGACAGTAATTTTCCCCCGGCCTGTCATGGAGGCCTGTCTGAATCCGGTACGGCCGTATACAACACCTGCTGTGGGAAAATCGGGTCCTTTTACAATATCCAGAAGCTCTTCCACTTCCATTTCAGGATTGTCTATAACGGCACAGATGGCATCACAGATCTCATTCAGGTTATGGGGAGCCATATTTGTGGCCATACCGACCGCAATTCCGCTGGCTCCGTTGACCAGAAGCATGGGAAAGGCAGTGGGCAGGATCAGAGGCTCCTTCATGGAGTCATCATAGTTGGGACCGAAATCAATGGTATCCTTCTTGATATCCATCAGAATCGAATCGGCAACCTTGGCCATACGGGCCTCTGTATATCTCATGGCTGCAGGGGGGTCGCCATCGACGGAACCAAAGTTACCCTGTCCCTGGACGACAGGCACTCTGAGAGAGAAATCCTGGGCCAACCGGACCAGGGCATCATAGATGGACTGGTCGCCGTGAGGATGAAACTTACCCAGAACATCACCGACAATACGACCACATTTTTTGTATGGCCTGTCGTTTCTGAGACCCATTTCACTCATGGCATAAAGAATTCTCCGGTGAACCGGTTTCAATCCATCCCGGACATCGGGCAATGCCCTGCTGACGATAACAGACATGGCATAATTAAGATAGGATTCTTTAACTTCATCTTCTATGGCTATTGGAAAAACCTTTCCGGTATCATCCTGCACAATAGACTCCTATGAATTTCTGCAGCTGACAGGCAGTTGCAGAAGTGTATTTCCTCTTCAGACTGTAAATCCCAAGAGGCTTTAAATATCGAGATTTGATACGGTTAAGGCATTATCCTCAATGAACTTTCTGCGGGGAGGAACTTCCTCTCCCATCAGTGTTGTAAACATTTCGTCTGCTGCTACAAAATCTTCAAGCTTAACCTGTTTCATATTTCTGGTTTCGGGATTCATTGTTGTTTCCCAGAGCTGATCGGGGTTCATTTCCCCCAGACCCTTATAGCGCTGCATTCCGATTTTTTCCTCGGGTACATCCAGGGCTTCCAGAAATCTATCTTTTTCGGCGTCATCATAGACATAATGAGCCTTATTATTTACTACAATTTTGTATAGTGGGGGCATAGCCAGATACACATGCCCCTCTTCAATAAGAGGTGTCATATATCTGAAAAAGAAGGTCAGCAGAAGGGTTCTGATATGAGAACCGTCTACATCCGCATCCGCCATGATAATGATCTTGTGATATCTGAGCTTTTCCAGATTAAACTCTTCTCCAAGATTGGTTCCCAAAGCTGTGATTATGGGGAGCATCTTTTCGTTGGAAAGAACTTTTTCCAGTCTGGTTTTTTCAACATTGATCATCTTACCCCAGAGTGGAAGAATAGCCTGGAATTTTCTGTCACGACCCATTTTGGCCGATCCACCCGCTGAATCTCCCTCAACTATGTACACTTCACAGTTTCTCGGATCCTTGTCTGCACAGTCAGCGAGCTTTCCGGGAAGACCGGTACTCTCAAGAAATCCCTTCCGTCTGGTCAGATCTCTGGCTCTTCTGGCGGCCGCTCTGGCTTTGGAAGCCGTGATAGACTTATCCAGAATAATATCAATCACCTGGGGATGTTCTTCCAGATAGGTAGTGAGTCTCTCATTTACAATGGAATCAACAATACCTCTGACTTCCGAGTTCCCCAGTTTGGTTTTAGTCTGACCTTCAAACTGAGGTTCAGGAACTTTGACAGAGATAACACAGGTCAAACCCTCTCTCACATCATCTCCTGAAAGATTTTCATCCATTTTCTTAGCCAGTTTGGAGTTTTTCAGAAAATCATTGAGGGTTCTTGTAAGGGCTGCCTTGAATCCGGAAAGGTGAGTTCCCCCTTCCTTTGTATTAATATTATTTACATACGAAAATATATTCTCTGCATATCCCTCGTTATACTGAAGAGACAGTTCAAGAACTATATTGTCCTTCTCTGACTCAAAATAAACGGGTTCTTCGAATATGGGGGTCTTTGATTTATTCAGGTATTCAACAAAAGATTTAACTCCGCCTTCAAACATGAAGGATCTCTCTTTTTCAGGAGTAACTCTTTCATCTATCAGATTGATCTCTACACCCTTATTCAGGAAGGCCAGCTCCCTGAGTCTGTTGGAAAGAATATCATAGCTGTATTCCAGTTCATCAAAAATGGTACTATCAGGCTGAAACCGTACGATGGTTCCGGTTTTGGATGTATTTCCTATAACCTTAACGGGTTCTTCCGGAACTCCAATTCTGTATTTCTGATAATGAATCTGTTCTCCTCTGTGAACAGATACTTCACACCATTCGGAAAGGGCATTTACAACAGAAACACCTACACCGTGAAGTCCGCCGGAAACTTTATAGGTATCCTTGTCAAATTTTCCCCCTGCATGAAGCTTGGTCATTACAACTTCAAGGGCGGATACATTTTCAACAGGATGCATATCAACAGGAATACCGCGTCCGTTATCGACAACACGAATGCTGTTTCCTTCTTCAATATAAACACTGATTTTGGAACAGTGACCAGCCAGAGCCTCGTCAATACTGTTATCAACTATTTCATATACCAGATGATGTAAACCTTCCGGTCCCGTAGACCCGATGTACATACCCGGTCTCTTGCGCACAGCCTCCAGACCTTTAAGAATCTGAATATGCTGAGCATCATAGTTTTCCTGCATAATTATACCTAAAAAAGTTATTTGAAAAGATTGAGTCAGTATATCTCTACAGGATAAAAAAGTAAAGATGACAAGACTCCTTGTCACAAGGGATAATTTCCCCTAATATACAGCTCTCTCAGCCTGTTGATAATTTGTGGATAAACATATCTAATTTTTTATGTTATATAGATTAATCACAGGCAGTTTACGGGTAAATGAAAATATAATTATCCACAATTCTGTGGAAAAGCGTTTTATTTACTTATATTGTAAAGAATTAAATTGTATTAATAATTTATTTAATAAATAGATGATAATTTTTTACATTTTTTTAATTTTTCTATTAAAATGGAAATTCATTCTGTGGAAAAACTGTTAACGGGGATATATGAACGAATTTGATTACAGCATCTTCTGGGAAGAGACAATTAAGCAGCTCAGAGAGGAAAAGGAAATTTCAGATCAGGAATACAATATGTATTTCCAGAGCCTCCATTATATTGAATCAACCAGAGATAAAATCAAACTGAGCATCCCCTCCCGTTTTATCCAATCCCAGCTGAAACAGCGCTATACATCAATTATTGAATCCCGACTCTTTGAAATTTCAGGTATTGAACTTACCCTGGACTTTGAAATTGAAAACCGTACAAAAGACCAGGATAAAAAAACTGAATCAGTTATTCAGAGAGAACCGGAAACTCCACAGGTTTATGAACCCCACCCTCAGCTCAGAGAAGACTATACATTTGAGAATTTTGTAATCGGTAATAATAATTCCTTTGCAGCCAATGCTTCCAAAGCCATCGCCCAGAATCCGGGATCCAAATACAATCCCTGTCTTATATACGGCGGCGTCGGTCTGGGAAAGACCCATCTGATGCAATCCATCGGGAATACGATACATCAGGAAAAGCCTGAAATGAAAATTGTCTATATTCCTGCTGAAACGTTTATCAATGATTTTATTGAGTCCATTAATACAAAGAAACAGACAAATTTTAAAAACAAGTACAGAACGGCTGATATTCTTCTGATTGATGATATTCATGATCTGCAGGATAAAAAAGGAACACAGGAAGAACTATTCCATACATTCAATGCCCTGTATGATGCCAATAAGCAAATGGTTTTTACCTGTGACCGTCCGCCCTCAGAACTGAAGAATTTCGCAGACAGACTGAAAAACAGATTTGTCAGGGGTCTCAATGTAGACCTCCATCCGCCAAATTATGAAACCAGATATGCCATCCTGAGAAAAAAACTGGAAGACCGCAATGTTTCCATCTCGGATGATATCCTGGAACTGATCAGTCAGAACATCAATACGAATATACGTGATCTGGAAGCGGCTCTCACCAGCATTGTTGCCTATGCGGAACTGGTTCAGAAAGAGATTACTCCTGAAATTGCCAAGCAGCAGCTCAAGCAGTTCTTCTCGTCCCCCATTCAGACCAATATTACAATTGATAAGATTCAGAAACAGGTATCCGAATACTTTAATGTGACTCTCAGTGATTTAAAGGGTAAAAAGCGTACGAAGCAGATCACCTTTCCCAGACAGATAGCCATGTATATCATACGGGAGATTACAGACTTCTCCACTACTGAAATAGGGCTGGAGTTCGGAGGACGAGATCATACGACTGTTATGCACTCCTGCCAGAGGATTGAGGACAGGATTAAAACTGATTCTACAATTGAGCCCACGGTACAGGAATTAATCCGATCCATAAAAGAGACGTAATTCCTGTTGATAACTCTGTGAATTTCTTCTGAAAACATACAGTTATCAGGGAAATTCATGATTTATCTGAATTATTAATGAATATTGTGGATAATCTGAAAATTCTATGTACAGTTTATTCACAAGGTTATTTTTTTGTATATAAGGGAATTAAGTGATGAATTCACATTTCAACAGGCCCTATTATTACTATTACTTCTTAAATTTA
>JAQQAM010000251.1 GCA_028532905.1 Spirochaetales bacterium | reverse complement strand
CTGGGGGGGCAGTGTTTCAGCAGAAAGGACAGCCCCGCCGAAACGGTCTGCCTCGAAATCGATTAAAGTCATGCCTTAGAGTAGCGGGAAACAGAGCCTCCTGCAAGGAGGCTTCCTTTGTTTCGCCTGAATCAGTCTCCCGGGCTTAAGTCTTTACCGGGTCGCCCAGAGCATGCCCCGGGTCATGATCTCTTTTACTCCGGGAAAATCGAAATCAGAGGCCACATGCCCCATGGAGCTGTAGAAAACCCGTGCCTTACCGTAACGCCGTTTCCAGACCACAGGCATGACCGTACCGGCAATCCAGTCCATTCCATCCTGATCCCCTTTGAAGATGGTGGTGGCCAGAACCTCATTGCCCGGATCAACATGCATATAGTACTGTTCGGATTTCAGACTGATTTCACTTATTCCCTGAACAATGGGATCCTCCGAGCAGATCTGTACGGTATGGTCAATGATATTTCCCGGATGGGCCACCCACTGCCCTCCCACCATAAACTGATAGTCCGGGTTATCCCGGAAGCTGTCTCCCATGCCCCCATGCCAGCCGGCAATACCGCAGCCCTTCCGTACCGTGTCCCTCAGCCCTTCCCATTGCTCTTTCTCCAGTTTGGACATGGTCCAGACCGGTACAATCAGATCCAGTGAGTTCATCAGGTCGGCATCGGTGTAGCAATCCAGTTTATCGGCCACAGTGACTTTATATCCCTTTTCTTCAAGAATATCCCGGAAAATCAGGGCGCACTGTTCCGGTTCATGACCTTCCCATCCCCCCCAGGTGATAAGGGCTCTTTTTGTCTTTTCCATCAGAATTCTCCTTTCTTTGCCCCGGGATTAAGGGGTTCGGGACGCTCTACGGTCGATTTGATCTCAATAACGGAACCGGATTCTCCGGCCTCTCCGAAGGCCAGCATTACATCCAGAACATGCATGGCCATTTCGCCGCTGGCCTTATGGGGTGTACCGCTCTCAATTCCCCGGGCCATATCCGCCAGACCGGCTCCTCTGGAATTCATTTTGTAAGGTGTAGATTTAAAGACTTTCTTAACTGACACCTTCTTTCCCTCTTTCATGAGGGTCACTTTTTCACCGAAGTGGTTGGGATCGGGTACCAGAAGGCTTCCCTCAGTTCCGTGTATTTCAATGCGGGGCATTTCGGAGGCCCAGGTATCAAAGCTCATGACAATACTGCCTGTAACACCGTTTTCAAACCGCATCAGCCCCTGATAGTGGGTGGGCACTTCAACAGAAATGGTTTTGCCTTTCGTAGAAGGAGCTGAACAGGTCCGCTCTTTATAACCGGTGGAAGTCATAGCCTGAACAGACTGAATCGGCCCCAGAAGACTGACCAGAGCTGTCAGATAGTAGGGTCCCATATCCAGCATGGGGCCGCCTCCAGGCTTATAGTAAAAATCGGGATTGGGATGCCAGCTTTCAACACCATGGCTGTTCATGGAGGCAAAAACGCTTAAAGGGCGGCCAATGGCACCGCTGTCAATCAGCTGCCGGCAGGCCTGAAAGGAGGAGCCCAGAAAGGTATCGGGGGCGCAGCCTGTTCTGAGTCCCTTTTCAGCGGCCAGAGTCTGAACCTCGGCGGCTTCTTCCCGGCTCATAGCAAAGGGTTTTTCACTGTACACATGCTTCCCGCTGTTTAAGGCCATCTTATCTATTGTTCCATGATAAGGAGGTGTTGTCAGATTCAGAATGATGTCCACATCCTCCCGCTGCATCAGCTCCTCTGTCGTATAGACAGGGACTCCATACTTTCGATTCTTTTCTTCCGCCCGTTCTCTGTCCAGATCACTGCAGCCGGTCACTTTGACCTGCCTGAAGACTTTTGTCAGATTTTCAAAATAGATTTCACTGATGTTTCCGCAGCCTACGATTCCGACATTCACTACGACTCTCCTACTCATGTTCTTTTTTTCCAAAATAACAGCTCCCAAGTCAGAAAGAAATAGACAATTTGTGATTTATATGGACATTATTGTCATATGCCCCTTTTCAAGGATAACTGGTTTTTTCATATGGAATCCGCTCCCCGCCGTTTTCCCGGAGGGAGAGAGGTACAGGCAGCCGGATATATGGCCCGTAAAAGAGAGAGGATGAACAAAACCTTCGACACCCTGAACTTCTCCCTGATTCTGTCAGGACAAGGATTCTATGAACTGAAGGGGAAACGTCTCCCTGTCAAGGCTCCCATGATGATTACCCAGAGTCCGGGACAGCCAGTACACTACGGCCCCGAAGGGGAATGGGAAGAACTATTTATAATCTATAATGCCGGCTATGAGTCCTACTTCCGGGACAGGAAGATTCTGGAGTCGCCCCTCTGGCCTGTGTGGAGACTGTCTGAGATAAAATCTCTGCTGCTGGATCAGTTTCATCACACCCAAAAGCAGCTGGACCGGGAGAATCTGTGTGACCTGTACGATAGAATGGATCTGACTCTGGAAAAAGTCATAATCGATTCCAGGCAGGAACCCCATCTGCCGGGAGAAACGCATCTGCAGCTGTTTGTGCAGAATCTGTATAAGAGAATAGAAACCGACTGCGGCGGCTCCTATGATTTTCACCGCCTTGCTTCAGAAGCAGGTTTCAGTGCCTCCAGCTTTCGCCGCTGCTGGGAGGATATGTACAGCACCCCGCCCGGACAGTCTCTGATTGAAATGAGAATGCAGAGAGCCTGCCGCTATCTGGCGGAGACGGATATGCCTGTGAAGGAGATAGCCTGGAATCTGGGCTATGAGGACCCGCTGTACTTTTCCAGACTCTTTAGAAAGAAGAGGGATGAGAGCCCGGGGTCATACAGGAAGAGGACCAGAGCTCCTTTTGTCACATAAACCTGAAGATATAAATTTGTAAAAGGGAGAAAAAAAACGATGTCTATACTAGTTACCGGAGCGAACGGCAATACAGGAAAAGAACTCATTCAAATTCTTAGTTCAAAGGGTTTGCATCCTGTCGCGGCAGTTCGGAATCCGGAAAATAAAGATCTCTCCGGGGATGTTGAACACAGACTGTTTGATTTCTCAAAGCCTGAGAGCTGGGAAAATGCCCTGGAGGGAATAAGCAAAGTCTTTCTGGTAAGACCTCCCCATATTTCCAACATAAAAAAAGAGATGCTTCCCTTCCTGAAATATCTTAAAGAAAGATCCCTGGAACAGGTCTTATTTATGTCTGTTCAGGGAGCAGAAAATAATCCAGTCATCCCTCATCATAAAATTGAAGCCTACTGTCGTGATCTGGGTTTACCATGGACCTTTATCCGTCCCAGCTTTTTCATGCAGAATCTGAGTACAACTCATTTGATAGAAATTCGAGATGAGAATAGAGTTTTTGTACCCTCTGGTGAAGGAAAAACAAATTTTATTGATGTCAGAGATATAGCAGAAATTGCTGCCATACTGCTCACCCGTGAAGGAGAAATTCAGAAAGAGTACACAATAACCGGACGGCAAAGCTATTCTCATAGAGAAATTGCTGAGCACCTCAGCCGTATTCTGGAACGTGAAATTATTTTTATAAGTCCCGGAGCTCTCCGCTTTATATATTATCACCTCAAAAAAAGAAAGAAACTGCCCATGATCCTGGTAATGCTGGCTCTCTATTCTGTTGTAAGACTGGGTAAAGGGGATATCAGCACCAATGATGCTGAATTATTGCTGGAACGTCCTCCCCGGTCTCTGGATGAGTTTATCCGGAATCACAGGGATCTGTTTCAGCCGGAGTAACCTACTCCTGATAAAAAACCTCGTCCATCTCTGTCCATGTACCCGGAGGTTCGCCGAGAGTCATGGGCTCCTGCATTCTGCTCATAATCTTGCGCCATCGGACATTTGCCGGAAAAGAGGCCAGACGAGCCATATCCCTTTCAAAGTCGTCACCAGTATACTCAAAGTAAGAAAACAGAAGTCCATTATAATAGTGAATTGAATAATTCCGGATACCGACTGTCTTAAGATTAGCCGCTACTTCAGGCCAGATATTTTTATGGTAGTGTTCATACTCCTCTCTGCATTCCGGCTTGAGGCGGATGATTTTTGCAACTCTGTTCACCCTTTTCCTTCCTGTTCCTAAAGATAGTTGATGGGATTAACCTTTGTAGTTTTACCATCCTTGAAGCTTAGGATTCTGTCAAAGTACCCCTTTCCCAGGCGGCCGTCCTCATCATAGAGCTGTTCTGCCAGATCCCAGGTTCCATAATCCTTCCCTTTCCAGACATAAGGTGACGGGCCGATCGTCAGGTGCCTGGATGATGTTATCAGCCAATCGACGATTCTCCGCCGCAGGTCATTCACAACATCCTGATAGGATGGATCAAAATACAGATTATTCAATTCCCATGGATCTTGAATCATGTCATATAGTTCACCGAAGTCTTTGCCGCTGCACATCTGTTTCTGATAGTAGGTGAATTTATAGCGCTCTGTATGAACGGTTTTGCTTAAAGGATGCTCTGTAAAGGCTTCCTCTTTAACACTCTGTCCTTCCAGAAAAACAGGAGAAGCATCGAGTCCGTCACACCAGTCCGGGGAATCCACTCCTGCCAGAGAAGCCACTGTGGGAAGAAAGTCCACGGACTCAATGATCTGATTTCGTACTGTATCCCGGGGTAGGAACCCCGGACAGGAGGCAATAAAAGGGATTCTAGTAACACAGCGAAAGGCTATACCAGGAGCTTTTTCAACCATGCCGTGTTCACCGGCAAACTCTCCATGATCGGCCGAATAGATCACAATCGTATTGTCTCGGATTCCCAGATCGTCCAGTGTTTTCATAACCCTACCAACAGCATCATCCACCTGAGTGACGCAGGCATAATATCCTTTCAGGATACGTCTCCTGGTTGAATCCCAGTCACCCGGTTCGAACAAGCGCCATTCCTCATTGGTCTGATAGTATTCTCTGGCATTCCTTGCTGTCTCATGACGCCCGGAAAAGTCACTGTCCGCATTGGGAGGAAGGGTCAATTCATTTTCATCATACAAGTTCCAGAATTCTCTGGCAGGAGCATAGCCCTGATGGGGATGGGGCATGGTCATCCAGCAGACAAAGGGACTGTTTTCTCCGACACAGTTTTTTATAAATCGGGATGTTTCTGCTGCGCACCACCCTTCAATAGTATGATCAGCAGGAAGATCATTGGCTACAGCATCAACACCCTGGCCACGGGAATGACCAAATCGGGCATATTGCTCTGCCAGAACCTTGTCTTCCCTCAGATGCAGAAGTCCTTTGTCTTTCAAGTATATCGTGTAATCATCATCATTCCGCCCCTGAAGGCCCTCCAGTTTATCGGCATCTTCTTCGGTGATTCTTTTTTCATAACCCAGCCCGTCTCTGATAAAATCACAATCCGAGAGCCAACCGGCTGGT